>JADLBB010000202.1 GCA_020848055.1 Chloroflexota bacterium
ACCGCGTCGCCCATGACCTTGGGCACCAGGACGTGGTTCTCGAGCTGCTGGATGACGGTGTACAGGATCGCGACCGCCACCGCGGCCGGCGCCCCGATGGTCAGGCCGATGAGGATGGCCGGGATGGCAGCGACGATGGGACCGATGATGGGCACCCACTCCAGCAAGCCGGCGATGAGGGCCAGGATGAGCGTGAACTGGCCGAACTCGGCGAAGCCGACCAGCGTCAGGATGGTGAGCCCGATGGTCGTGGCCAGGAAGATGGACGTACCAAGCAGCAGCTGGCCTCGCACCCAGCGGCCGCCCACGCGCGCCAGCAGGGCCAGGACGTTCTCGACGTCCGTCCGCCAGGCGCCTGGGACCGAACCGGTCACGGCCGGCATGAACCCGGCGCGATCCTTCAGGACGTAGAACAGCCAGACCGGCACGACCACCAGGCCGACGACGAAGGTGGCCGCCCGCAACAGCGCCGTGATGGTGGGCGCCAGCAGCCCGGCGAGCAGGTCGGCCAGCAGCTGGCCGCTCGCGGCGATCTGCTTGTCGATCGTCGCCCGCACCTCGGGGGGCAGCGGCAGGCCCTCGTACCAGTCGCGGACCGCCTGCTGGAAGCCGGTGAGCGCACGGCCCAGCTCGGGCAGGTGGTCGATGAGCTGACGGCCCTGGGCCGCGATGGGCGGCAGTGCGAATGCCACGATGGACCAGACCACGGCCACCACCACCGCGTAGGCGATGATCACCCCGGCCCAGCGCGGGACTCCGGCGCGCGCGAGCCGCGTGACGATCGGGTCGAGCACGAACGCGAGCGCGAGGCCGATGAAGAACGCGGGCAGGGCGCCGCGCCCGGCCCACAGCAGTTCGAGGACGGCTGCGATCATCAGCGTGGCGAAGATCGCCTGCCTGTGGCGGTGGATCGCGGCCAGCAGGGCGGACATTCCGAGCATCCTACCCGTCTGCCTCTGGCCCCGCGGCGGGATCGCCGGTACGATCTGGGGTGATGACCGAATCAACCTCCGATGCCCTTCCCCGCCAGCGTTGGCAGCTCCTGTTCAGCCGAACGCACCCCGCCCTGCGAATGCGGCAGGCCGATCTGGTCGCCGAGTTCGAGCGCGCCCTCCGGGAGGAAGGCCTGCCCCTGGCCTACACGCGTGCCCTGAAGCCAAGGCCGCGCATCAAGCTGGCGGCGAACCTGCCGGTCGGCCTGGAGCTGCGCGGCGAGGTGGTGGAGGTGTACTTCGACGACCTGGTGCCGATCGATCGGATCGAGGCCGCCGCGACGCGCTTTCCAGAGGGCGTCGAACTGCGTGCCGCCAAGGAGGTGTGGCACGGCTTTCCGTCGGCCGCGTCGCAGTTGCGCGCTGCCGAATACGAGATCGAGGTGGGTGGTGACGCGGGCCTGACCAGCGACGACCTGCGCGGTGCGATCGTGCGGTTGCTCGGCGCCGACGAACTCCCGGGCCTCCGCCGGCGCGGCGAGAGCGAGCGTCGCAGCGACGCCGGCGACCGCGACCTGCGCCCGCTGATCGAGGACGTCGAGGTCCTGCACGTGGACCCCGAGGCGCATCGGGCCAGGTTGCGCACGGTCCTGCGGCTCGACGCCACCGGCGCCGGGCGGCCCGAGGACGTCGTCAACGCGCTGGACCTCAAGCTGCGGGTGCTGAGCGCGGTGCGCACGCGCCTGCTGTTCGTTGACACTCCACCGATCGCTCGGTAGACTTCGGAGTTCCCGCAGGCTGACGCATCGGCCCATCTTGGTGTGCGCCGCCCTGGCAGCTGCCGGGCGCAGATTCAGCACCCATCCGGAGAATACGAGCATGTTCGCCGTCCTGACGACCGGCGGAAAGCAATATCGGGTCGAGGCCGGCAGCGAGCTCGAGGTCGAGCGCGTCGCCGGCGACACTGGCGCGTCGATCACGTTCGACCGCGTCCTGCTGATCAGTGACGGCAGTGACGTCACGGTCGGCACGCCCACGGTCGCGGGCGCCAGCGTGTCCGGCACTATCCTGGGCGAGGCCCTCGGGCCCAAGTTGGTCGTCTTCAAGTTCAAGCAGAAGGCCAAGTACCGCCGCAGGACCGGACATCGTCAGCACCTGACGCGCGTGCGGATCGACAGCATCAACGCCGCTGGCGGATCGACCGCCGACGAGGCGCCGGCAGCGAAGCCGAGGCGCGCGCGCAAGGTCGCCACGGCGGCCGCCGAAGCAGCGGAGGCCGAGGAGTAACGCCATGGCACACAAGAAGGCTGGATCGTCCAGCAAGAACGGCCGCGACAGCGACGGCCAGCGCCTCGGCGTCAAGCGCGGCGACGGCCACTACGTCCTGGCTGGAACCATCATCGTCCGCCAGCGCGGCAGCACTTTCCATCCAGGGATGAACGTCGGCATGGGCCGTGACTACACGCTGTTCGCGACCGCCGACGGCCGGGTCCGCTTCACCCACGAGACCCGCAGCCGCAAGCGCGTCAGCATCGAGGCCGGCGAGTTCCAGTCGGCCGCGGGCGCCTGACGCCGGAGCACCGATCCAAGATGAAGGCCGATATCCATCCGAAGTTTCACCAGGCGCAGGTTCGCTGCGTCGGGTGCGGCAACCAGTTCACCGTCGGCTCGACGGCCCAGACGATCCAGGTCGAGGTGTGTAACAAGTGCCACCCGTTCTACACCGGGACCCAGAACATCGTCGACACAGCCGGCCAGGTCGAGCGCTTCCAGAAGCGGCTCGAGCGCTCGCTGCGCTGAGCGGCATCTCGATGCGCCGACGCCCGAGGTGGTGGCCGGCGCACCTTGCGCCGCACCTGCTGTTCCTCATCCCCGAGCTGCTCATGGCGGCCGGGCCCCTGGTGGTGGCCATGACGACCGATGCCGGCGGACGGCGTCGCTTCCGCATGCCCGACTTCTTCTATGGCGGGCAGGCGCTGATCGAGGGCGTCATGATGCGCGGCCGCACGACGGTCGCCATGAGCGTGAGGCCGCCATCGGGCGAGATCCGCACCATGTCCGAGCCGCTGCCCGCGGCGCTGGCGGCGGATCGGCGGCTGATCAAGATCCCGCTGTTGCGTGGCGTGTTCGTGTTGTACGAGACGCTGGTCATCGGCACCCGGATGCTCATGCGTTCGGCATCGATCGCGGCCGAGGGCGAGGACGTCGAGCTCGGCAAGGGCACGATCGCGCTGACCATGGTCTTCAGCCTCGGCTTCGCAGTGGCGCTGTTCTTCCTGCTGCCGCTGTTCCTCTCGACGTTCGCGGAGGGTATGGCCGACTCCGACATAGTTGCCAACGCCATCGAGGGAGTCATCCGCCTCGTGATCTTCATCGGTTACATCGCGGCCATCGGCATGATGGCCGACATCCGCCGCGTGTTCGCGTACCACGGCGCCGAACACAAGGCCATCAGCGCCCACGAGGCCGATAAGCCCCTGACGCCCGAGGAGGTGGACGCTTTCGGCACGGCCCACACCCGCTGCGGCACGACCTTCATCCTGATCGTGGTCGTCATCTCCATCTTCTTCTTCAGCCTCATCCCGCGCGGAGGCGTGCCGTTGCCGCTGCTGTTCGCGTCACGCATCTTGCTGGTGCCGGTCATCGCCGCGTTCGCCTACGAGTTGGTGCGCTTTGGCGCGCGGCACTACGGCAACCCGGTCGTGCGCGCCATCTACGCCCCGGGCCTGTGGCTGCAGTCCCTCACCACCCGTCCGCCGGATCGCGACATGCTGGAGGTCAGCATCGCCTCGCTGACCTCGTGCCTGGAGTCCGATCGCGAGGCCGCTGCCGGCGCATCGGCATGATCGACCGGCTCGCTGAACTCGAGTCGCGCTACGACGAGGTCGCCGGGCTGCTGTCAACCCCCGAGGTCGCTTCGGACCCCTCGCGCCTGGCGGACCTGGGTCGCGAGCTGTCGCGCCTCGATCCGATCGTGTCCGGCCTTCGCGCTTGGCGCTCGGTGCTCGCCGAGCTCGATGGCGCCAGGGCCATGGCCGACGACCCCGACCCCGACCTGCGGGCGCTGGCCCACGACGAGGCCGCCGGGCTGGAGGCTCGTGCGGCGGAGCTCGAGGCGGCACTGCGGCTGCAGCTCGTCCCGACCGACCCCAACGACGGGCGCAACGTCATCGTCGAGATCCGCGCGGGTGCCGGCGGGGAGGAGGCCGCCCTGTTCGCGGCCGACCTGGCGCGCATGTACGCGCGCTACGCGGAGCATCGGCGCTGGAAGGTGGAGGTGCTGTCCACCTCGGAGGCCGAGGCCGGCGGCTACAAGGAGCTCATCGCCGAGATCAGGGGCGACGGAGCCTACTCGCGGCTGAAGCTCGAGTCGGGCGTGCACCGCGTCCAGCGCGTGCCGGTGACCGAGACCCAGGGGCGCATCCACACCTCGACCGCGACCGTGTCGGTGCTGCCGGAGGC
>JADLBB010000203.1 GCA_020848055.1 Chloroflexota bacterium
GCGGCCTATGTTGACCTGCGCGCCACGCTCGATGCGAACGGAGCTGATGCCGCATTCGGAGGCGCCACGACGTTGTCGGCGGCGCTGGTCGCCGAACCCGATGGACTGCGAGCCAGCGGCGTCGTTGCGGTGGACCTCGCAACCAACGCACCAGCAACACACGATCAACCCGCGTTGGGCGACGAGCCGAGCAGCCTGGCGCAATGGATGCCGGCTGGCACGCTCGCGTCGGGGGCCACCTTCGGCCTGGCCCAGGCGCTGGCCGACGTCGAATCGACGCTCGAGGCCATCGATCCGACCGGCGATGCACTCGGCTTGCTGGACACCGTCAGGGCGCTGTCCGCGTTGGGGCTCGGCATCGATATTGATGACGACGTGCTGCCCCTGTTGGGGCGCGAGGTCGGCGTGGCACTCACCGGCGTCGGCACCGACGGGCCGCGGGGCCTGGTGCTCATCCGACCGGACGACCTCACCACCGCCGAATCGATGATCGAGCTCATCGTCGACGGGCTGGTGGACTCCGGCGCCGCCCTCTCAACGACGGATGTGGACGGCGCGCAGGTCACGAGCCTGGCCGTCCCCGACGGTCCGACCATGTCCTACGCCGTCGATGGCGGCGTGGTGCTGATCGGCTCATCGGCCGAGGAGATCGGCGCCGCGCTGTCGGCTCATCGCTCGGGTGCTACGCTTGCCGCCAGCGATCCCTACCGGCGAACGTTCGACCTGGCCGGCGCACGGGCAGGAACCGAGGTCTTCGTCGACCTCGGGGCGCTGCTGGCGACCGGCGAGCTCGATCCCGCTCTCGTCGAACTGCCGGCCGACGTACGCGATATCCTTGCGCAGCTCGGGACGTTCGGCTTCACGGCCCCGTCGCGCGGCGACAGCATCGAGTTCCACGCGGCGGTCACCGTCGATGACGGTGGGGCCGAATGATCAACACAGGCCAGCCACACGAGGTGAGTTCCACTTGGCAGTAGCAATCCGGCTGACGCGGATCGGCGCCACGAAGCGCCCCGCATACCGCGTCATCGCCATCGACAAGCGTCGCCCGCGAGACGGCCGGGCCCTCGAGATCCTCGGGTTCTACGACCCGTTGACCGAGCCCGCCACCGTCCAGCTCAAGTCCGACCGCATCGCCGACTGGATCGGCAAGGGCGCCCAGCCGTCCGACACGGTCGTGCGCCTCATGCGCCAGGCCGAGGCGGCCGCCAGTGCCGCGGCCACCGACAAGCCCAAGCGTGCCACGAAGGCGTCCAGACCATCGAAGAAGGCACAGGCCAAGGCTGCCGCTGCCGCGACAGTAGCCGCGCCGACGCCGTCGGTCGAGGCCGCGAGCGAGGGGCCGGCGACAGGAGCGGAGCCCGCGGCCGAGTCCGAGACGGCCGGGGAGGTCGAGGCGTGAAGGAGTTCCTCGAGTACGTTGCCCGCTCGCTGGTCGACAAGCCCGACGCTGTCTGGGTCGAGGTCGATGACGATGAGGACGAGACCGTCCTGACGCTCGGGGTGGACGGCGAGGACATGGGCCGCGTCATCGGGCGTGACGGCAGGATCGCCAACGCCATTCGAAGCCTGCTGCGCGTCATGGCGGCTCGAGATGGACGCCATGTCGAGCTCGAGATCGTCTCCGACGCCACCTGATCGAAGGCGGGCCGTCGCCCGCATCCTTGGCCCCAAGGGCCTGCATGGCGCCGTCCGCATCGAAGTCCTGACCGACTGGCCATCCAGCCTGGAGGCCGGCTCCGAGGTGTGGGTGGACTCCGAGACGGAGCCCAGGCGCATCGCGACCATCGAGGCGGGCGGCCGCGTGCCCGCGCTCCAGTTGGAGGGCGTCGCCACGCGCGAAGCCGCGGCCCTCCTGGCGGGAAGTTACATCGAAGGACCCCCACGCCAGCGCGACGCCGGCTCGTGGTTCTGGGATGAGCTCGTGGGCCTGCGCGTCCAGTCGACGGATGGGCGCGAGCTGGGCGAGGTCGTCGAGATCTTCCGCGCCGGGGGCAACGAGGTTTACCGCGTGGTTGGCCCCGGGGGAGAGCGCCTGGTGCCGGCATTGCGCAGCGCCGTGGCGCGGATCGATCCCGATGCCGGCGTGATGATCCTCACCGATGACGAGCCCGAGGATCTGGGCTGATGCGCATCGACGTCGTGACCATCTTTCCCGAACTGTTCGACCTGCCGCTGCGGACGTCGATCATCGGTCGAGCGGTCGGCTCGGGGATCGTCACCTTCGGCCTTCACGACCCGCGCGAGCATGGGATCGGCCGCCATCGGTCGGTTGACGACTACCCCTACGGCGGCGGGGCGGGGATGGTCATGCGTCCGGAGCCGCTGATCGCGAGCATCGCGCCATTGCGCGCGGCCGGGGCGCACGTCGTCCTGCTCGATCCGGCCGGTGAGCGCCTCACCGACGGCCTGGCGCGCTCGCTGGCGACCGTGCCGCACCTCGTCCTGGTCTGCGGCCGCTACGAGGGAGTCGACGAGCGAGTCCGGTCGGTCATCGACCGCGAGGTGAGCATCGGCGACGTGGTCCTCACCGGGGGTGAGCTGCCGGCGCTGGTCGTCATCGATGCCGTGGTCCGGATCCTGCCCGGGGCGATCACCGCCGAATCGCACGAGCACGACTCGTTTGCAGACGGCCTGCTCGAGGGTCCGCAATACACGCGCCCCGAGTCGTTCGCCGGCATGGACGTGCCGCCCGTCCTCCTGTCGGGCAACCACGGCGAGGTCGATCGCTGGCGGCGACGGGAAGCGCTGCGCCGCACGCTCGAGCGGCGCCCCGACCTGATCGACGGCGCCGCCCTGACCGATGCGGATCGCCGCACGCTCGAGGAGCTGGCGACCGAGATCGGGTCGGATGCCTGATCCTCGCTGCGGATGGGCCCGTGCTATACTCCCGTCCGTCGCGGCCGCGTGCGCGGTCGCGTTCTCGTGTCGAGCAAGCGCGGCGATCATCGCGTCGCGTGGATGAGGTCCACCCAGCCATGAATGCCATCAAGGAGCTTGAGCGTGAGCAGCTCCGGTCAGACGTGCCGGAGATCGCGCCCGGCGACACCGTCCGCGTGGCGGTCAAGGTGGTCGAGGGCAACCGCGAGCGGATCCAGGTCTTCGAGGGCACCGTCATGCGCATGCGCGGCGGCGGGCTGAACCATCGGATCACCGTCCGGCGCATCGCCAGTGGCGTTGGCGTCGAGCGCACCTTCATGGTGCACGCGCCGCGCATCGATCGCATCGAGGTCGTGCGGCACGGCGTGGCGCGACGAGCCCAGCTCTACTTCCTGCGCGACCGCGTCGGGAAGGCTGCCACGCTCCGCGAGCGACGTCCGAACTGACCCGGCTCGGTCCGCCGCGCGGGCCGCGGCTGATGTGGGGCGCTGCGAGCGCCTAGACTGGCGTCGCGATGATCAAGCCTTCCACGCGCGTCGAACGGCGCCACTGGGATGCCGGGCTGCGATTCGTCGTCGGCGCCGATGCCGTGGGAGTCGCGTGCCTGAGCGGCCCCGTCCTTGCCGCCGCCGTCGTCATGCCTCCGTACGGGCGCCGGGTGGTCGGCGTGCGCGACTCCAAGATGCTGTCTCGCGCTCAGCGAGAGTGGCTGTACCCGCGCATTCGACGTCGGGCGCTGGCGGTTGGCATCGGTGCTGCCAGCGTGGCGGAGATCGACCGCCTCAACATCTACCACGCCACCAACCTCGCCATGGCCCGCGCCATCGGCCGCATCGCCGATCGCGAGCACACCCTCATCGACGGCCGGCGCGTGCACGGCCTGGAGGCGAAGGTTGGGCCGTACACGGCCGTCGTGCGTGGCGACGCGACCATCTATTCGATCGCGGCGGCCTCGGTCGTGGCCAAGGTGGTGCGTGATCGGCTGATGGACCGCTTGGCGGCGCGCCATCCGTTCTACGGCTGGGAGCACAACGCCGGGTACGCCACGCTCGATCATCGGCTCGGGATCGAGGAGCACGGCGTGACGGCCTTCCACCGCCGGTCGTTCGCGCGGATCCAGGCGGCGGTGCTCGGCGAGCAGCTGGAGTTCGACCTGTCAGCGCCGTCGCTGGCAGAGACGCCGGCGGTAAGCGTGGGATAAGCGTCCGGTAAGCGGCCGCCGCGCAGGATCTCGCCATGGGCGATCCACGACATAAGTTGGGTCGGGACGCCGAGACGGCTGTCGCCAGCTGGCTGACGTCCCTGGGCTGGCGCATCATTGCCCGGCGCATCACCTCACCTGGTGGCGGGGAGGTGGACCTCGTCGCGCTCGACCCGCAGGAGGTTCTGGTCGCGATCGAGGTTCGCGCGCGGCGCACCAGACGCGCCGGAGCCGCCGCGGACAGCATCGTCGAGCGACACGTGGCACGCATGCGCAACACGCTGGTCGCGGTGGCGGTCGAGGCGGGACGGAGGCACAACGGACTGCGCGTCGACCTCGTGTCGGTGGAGCCCGCTGCGGGCGAACCGGGGCGCTGGCTGGCGCGGCACACCGCCGGCATCGGCTGAGCGTGCCACGCGGGTCAGCCGCCCAGCAGGCGCTCCAGGGCCAGGATCGAGGCGATGTACGGCCGGGAGACGGGGTAGATCCCGTGCAGATCGACCGCGGTCATGCCCTGGTAGTAGGCTGCCAAAGCGAGGTCGCGCCGACCGTATCGGTCGAGGTAATAGTCGAGCAGTCGAACCCCGGCACGGATGTTGCTGCGCGCGTCGAACAGGTTGACGGTGGCCCCGCCGAGCATGGCCTCCGACACCCACACTGCCGTGGACGGCAGCAACTGCATGACCCCGATGGCGCCGGCCCCGCTGACGACGTTCGACTGCCAGCCGGACTCCTGCCAGGCGACGGCGAGGGCGAATTCGGCCGGAACGCCACGGGCGGTGGCCTCGGCCACGATCAGCCGCCGGATGGCGTCTCGCTCCGCCCAGGCGGCGGCCAGCCCGGACGGCGCCGGCTTGGTCGCCGGAGTCGCCGGCGAGGACGTCGGTGCGGTGGCCCTGGCCCCGGGCACGACCAACCGCTGGCCGGGCACGATGAACGAACGGTCGGCGATGCCGTTGGCGGCCGCGATGGCGGACACGCTGCTGCCGTAGTGGACCGCGATGGTCCACAGGCTCTCGTCGCGCTGCACGACGTGCACCACCTCGTCGCCGCCGGGCGTGGCCGGCGCGGTGGTGGAAGCGGGCTTGGTCGCCGGAGTCGCCGGCGAGGACGTCGGTGCGGTGGCCCTGGCCCCGGGCACGACCAACCGCTGGCCGGTCACGATGAACGAACGGTCGGCGATGCCGTTGGCGGCCGCGATGGCGGACACGCTGCTGCCGTAGTGGACCGCGATGGTCCACAGGCTCTCGCCGCGCTGCACGACGTGCACAACCTCATCGCTGCCGGGCGTGGCCGGCGCGGATGCCGGGGCCGGGACAGCGTCGCCATCGGGCCGGGCGCCGTCGGGCAGGATCAGTTGCTGGCCGACGTAGATCCGGTCCGGGTCGACGATCCGGTTGGCCTCGACCAGTGCGGCGATTGAGGCGCCGGTTCGGCGCGCGATCGCGGTCAGGGTGTCGCCGGCTCGGACGGTCACCGTCGGGCCTGCCGCGAGGGTGATGGCCGCCCCGATCGGTGACAGGCTGATGGCGAGCACGATGCTGCCAGCCAGGGCGAGGCGAGGGCGTCGCACGAATCGGATCCTCCTGTGCTGGACGACCAATGGGCCGGTCGCCCGACCTGGCCGATGCTAGGAGGAGGCGGGGGGAGGTCAAGGTACGATGGGTGGTCCGGGGAGTACTTCAGTACCGTGCGGTGCGGTCCGGTACGATCGGCAAGCCCGGCCGCAGCTTCGATCCGAGGCCCGACCGGCCGTTCGGCGTTGCCGCTGCTATAATTCGGGGGTTGCGCGCACCCCGCGCGGCACTTCACCCATCTCACACGCCCGACCGATCCGGCCACTCCTCGGTGCCCGCGCCACGCGGGTCGGACGCCGGAGGCGACGTCGAGCGGAGGAACAACCGGAGGTACACATCCTTGGCTGCAGCCACCATGAAGCAGCTGCTCGAAGCGGGCGTCCATTTCGGGCACCAGACGCGGCGCTGGCATCCGAAGATGCGCGAGTACATCTTCGCCGAGCGCAACGGCATACACATCATCGACCTGGCCCAGACCGTGACCAGGCTGGACGCGGCCCTCGATTTCGTGCGCGAGACCGTGCGCCGCGGCGAGCCCATCCTGTTCGTGGGCACCAAGAAGCAGGCCCAGGACGCGATCGCCGATGCGGCCCAGCGCTGCGGCCAGCACTACATCAACACCCGCTGGCTCGGCGGCATGCTGACCAACTTCGTGACCATCAAGCGACGCATCCAGCGCCTGGAGGCGCTCGAGGCGCGCCGCGACTCCGGCGAGTTCGAGCGGCTGACCAAGAAGGAGGCCTCGAAGCTGAACGACGAGATCGCCAAGCTCGACGCCGCTCTTGGCGGCATCCGCAAGATGCGACGCCTGCCCGGTGCCGTGTTCATCGTGGATCCGCACCGGGAGTCGATCGCGGTGGCCGAGTCGCGCCGGCTCGAGATCCCGATCGTCGCCATGACCGATACCAACTGCGATCCCGACCTGATCGACTGGGTCATCCCCGCCAACGACGACGCCATCCGCTCCGTGCGCCTCATCGCCGGCCTGGTGGCCGATGCGGCCGCGGGCGCGCAGCAGGAGCGCCAGGCGCGCCTCGACGAGGAGTTCGAGCAGGCCGAGGCATTGCCGCCGGTCGATGAGTCCACCCTCAGTTCGGAGGCCGACTACACCGCGGCACTGGCGTCCGGCGAGGCGCTCGTCTTCGAGCCGGAGCCCGAGGAGGACGAGGACGAGGAACGCCGCGCCCGCGCGCGCCGGGTCGCTCAGCTCGACGATGACGAACCAACCCACGACCCCGACCGCGAGCACGAGCGCCTGATCGACGAGCAGGCCCGCGAGGTACGTCGCTAGCGGCGGCTCGCCGACCAAGAGGAACCAATGACGAACAACCTGATGATCAAGCCCGACGACATCAAGCGGCTCCGGGAGCAGACCGGCGCCGGCATCATGGACTGCAAGCGCGCGCTGACCGACGCGGACGGCGACTTCGAGCAGGCCGTGCAGCTTCTCCGCGCCAAGGGCCTGTCTACCGCGGCCAGGAAGGCAGATCGGGAGGCTCGCGAGGGCGTGGTGATGAGCTACATCCATCATGGCTCCCGCCTCGGCGTGCTGCTCGAGCTCAACTGCGAGACCGACTTCGTGGCGCGCACCGACGACTTCGGCCAGCTGGCGCGCGAGCTCGCCATGCAGATCGCCGGCATGGCGCCGCGCTGGGTCAGTCGCGAAGACGTGCCCGCTGCAACGCTGGACGAACAACGCCGGATCTTCACGCTCGAGGCGGAGAAGGACGGACGGCCGGCGGACAAGGTGCCGATGATCGTCGAGGGCAAACTGAACAAGTGGCTCGAGGGCGTCTGCCTGCTCGACCAGCCTTACCGCGACACCGACCGTCGGGTCGCTGACCTGGTGACCGAGAAGATCGCCCTGCTCGGAGAGAACATCCGGGTGGCTCGGTTCGCGCGGTTCGCCGTCGGTGAACAGCCGGCCGCCGGCGACGGGTTGGCCTGAGCAATGGGCGAGGCCGCCTCCGCGCCGGTCGAGGGAGGGCGCCGGGTGCTGCTCAAGCTATCCGGCGAGGCCCTGATGGGGGAGCACGACTACGGGATCGACCCCGCCGTCGTGCGTGGGATCGCGGCACAGGTGTCGGCCACCAGCGCCGAGGGCATCCAGATCGCCATCGTCGTGGGCGGCGGAAACATCTTTCGCGGCCTGGCGGCCAGCGCGCGCGGCATGGACCGGGCGACCGCCGATTACGTCGGCATGCTCGCCACGGCCATGAACGGCCTGGCCCTGCAGGACGCGCTGGAACAGGCCGACACCCCCACGCGCGTGATGAGCGCGATCGCCATGAACGAGATCTGCGAGCCGTACATCAGGCGGCGCGCGATCCGGCACCTGGAGAAGGGCCGCGTGGTGGTCCTGGTGGCCGGCACTGGCAACCCCTACTTCACGACCGACACGGCCGCCACGCTGCGGGCGGTCGAGATCCACGCGCAGGTCATTCTCAAGGCCACGCGGGTGGATGGCGTGTACGATGCCGACCCCGAGAAGTATCCGGACGCTCAGCGCTACAGCCGCATCGGATACACCGAGCTGTTGAGTAACCGCCTCCAGGCGCTGGACGCCACTGCCGTCAGCCTGGCCATGGACAACGAGATGCCCATTGTCGTCTTTGACATGACGGTCGAGGGCAATATCACGCGGGCGGTTCGTGGCGAGCCCATCGGCACGCTCATCTCAGGAGGCCCAACGTCATGACCCACGACGCGATCATCGCCATCGAGCCGAAGATGCAGCGCGCGATCGAGGCCATGGAACGCGACTTCGGTGGCATCCGCACCGGTCGCGCTTCATCGACCCTGGTGGAGCGCATCACGGTCGAGTATTACGGGGCGCAGACGCCGCTCAACCAGGTCGCCTCGATCAGCACCCCGGACGCTCACCTGATCGTCATCCAGCCATGGGACCGATCGGTCCTGCCGGCCATCGAGAAGGCCATCACGCGCAGCGACATCGGCCTGGTGCCGAACGTGGATGGCACCGTCGTCAGGCTCAATGTGCCGCCACTGACTGAGGAGCGACGGCGCGAGATGGTCAAGCAGGTCCACCGTCGGGCCGAGGAGGCGCGGGTCGAGGTGCGCAACCACCGGCGCGAGGCGGCCGAGCATCTCAAGCGCGCCATGCGCGATGGCGACCTGTCCGAGGACGAGGAGCGTCGCGAGCTGGAGGGACTCCAGCGCGTGACCGACCGTCACATCGACGCGATCGACGGACGCGCCGACCGCAAGGAAGCCGAGATCCTGGAGGTCTGACCGGTGTCGGAACCGGTCGCCCCCCCACGACACGTCGCGATCATCGCCGACGGCAATCGTCGCTGGGCGCGCGATCGTGGGCTGCCGGTGCTGTCCGGGCACGTCCAGGGCATCGAGGCCATCCGCCCGATAGTGCGTCGCGCGCGCGACCGGGGCGTCGAGACGCTCAGCGTCTACACCTTCAGCACCGAGAACTGGACGCGCCCCGATGACGAGGTCTCGGGCCTGTTCGGCCTCATCGACGGCGCCGTCAACCAGTACACCGACGAGCTGATCGGCGAGGGCGTGCGGGTGCGGGTCATCGGTCGCCTGCACGAGGCGCCCTCCGACGTGCAGCGCTCGATCCGCGCCGCCGAGGAGCGGACGCGGGCCGGGGAGCGCCTCACGCTCAACATCTGCTTCAACTATTCCGGGCGCTCCGAGATCGTCGACGCGGTGCGCGCGCTCGTCGCCGCGCGCGCCGATCCAGAGGCCATCGACGAGGCCCATCTGGCGTCTCACCTGTACACCGCGGGCCAGCCCGATGTCGACCTGCTGATCCGGACCGGTGGTGATCGGCGCACCAGCAACTTCCTGCTGTGGCAGGCCGCCTACGCCGAGCTCGTGTTCTGCGACGCCTACTGGCCGGACTTCACCCCTGACGACTTCGACGCGGCGCTGGCCGAGTACGCTGGGCGCGAAAGGCGCTTCGGGAGCTAGCC
>JADLBB010000204.1 GCA_020848055.1 Chloroflexota bacterium
GCGCAGCGGCACCATCCCGACGTCGACAAGGGCGACGGCGCCGAGGAGCGCTTCAAGGAGCTGAACGAGGCGTACCGCGTGCTCTCGGACCGTCAGCGGCGCAGCGCGTACGACATGTTCGGCCACGCTGGCGTGGATGGCGCCGCCGCCGGCGGGTTCGAGGGCTTCGGTGGCGGCTTCGGACCGTTCGGCGACATCTTCGACGCCTTCTTCGGCGGCTCGCCGCCGGGCGCGCGCCGCCGCGGGCGCGTCACCCCCGGCGCCGACCTGCGCTACGACCTGTCGATCGAATTCGCCGAGGCCGTGTTCGGCGTGACGAAGGAGATCAGCTTCCCGACGCTGGCGACCTGTCCGCGCTGCGAGGGTTCCGGCGGCGAGCCCGGCACCGAGCCGGAGACCTGCCCGGACTGCAACGGAACGGGCGAGCAGCGCCGGGTGGCGCAGACGATCCTGGGCCAGATGGTCAACATCGTGGCGTGTGCGCGCTGCCGCGGTGAGGGCCGGATCATCGCCACGCCGTGCACCGAGTGCAAGGGCGATGGGCGGGTTCGCGAGGAGCGCAAGCTGCAGGTCACGATTCCAGCCGGCATCGACCACGGCCAGCGCATCGCGCTGGAGGGGCAGGGCGAGGCCGGGCCGCGGGGTGGACCCAACGGCGACCTGTACGTCGCGGTCAGCGTGCGGCCGCACCCGGACCTGGCGCGTCGCGGCACCGAGCTGTACCACGAGTTGCCGGTCACGTTCCCGCAGGCCGCACTCGGCGCGACACTGACCGTGCCGACCGTCGAGGGGTCCGAGGAGATCGAGGTCCCCGCCGGATCGCAGTCCGGCCGCGAGATCCGCCTGAAGGGCAAGGGCGTACCGCGCATGCGCGGCGCCGGTCGCGGCGATCTGCACGTCATCGTCAACGTCGTCGTCCCGTCGAAGCTGAGCAAGCGCGAGCGCGAGTTGCTGCGCGAGCTGGCCGAGGTGAGCGAGCCGGCGACGCTGCCGCGTGACGAGCCATCGGTCTTCGATCGACTGCGCGACCTGTTCTCCTGACGCCGCCGATGCGCTGGCTCGAGCTGAGCGTCGAGACCGATGCCGAGGCCGTCGAGGCGGTGTCCGAGATCCTTGGCCGGGTGGCATCCGGGACGGCGGTTCACCCGAACGCGCTGGCGCGCGACCCGAACGACGAGCTTGCCGCGGCGGCCGACCCTGACGCCGGGTTCGTCGTGACCGCCCACGTGCCAGATGGCCCGGATGCGGGCGACCAGGTCGCGTCCACCGAGCGAGCGCTGTGGCACCTCCAGGCCTTCGGCCTGCGCCCGGTCGGCGAGCTGCGAGTGCAGGTGGTCGACGACGCGGATTGGACCGATCGCTGGAAGGAGCATTACGCCGTGCAGCGCATCGGCCGGGTGACGGTCGTTCCGTCCTGGATCGAGCACCGCCCGATGCCCGGCGAGGCGACCATCGCCCTGGACCCGGGCATGGCGTTCGGCACGGGCCTGCACCCGACCACTCGCGGCTGTCTCGAACTGCTCCAGGCGCACGGACCGATGCCAGCTCGCGTCCTCGACGTCGGCTGCGGCTCGGGGATCCTGTCGCTGGCCGCCCTGCGCCTCGGGGCCAGCCACGCTGTCGCGCTCGACACCGATCCAAACGCCGTCGCGGCCACCCGCGCCAACACCGAGCGCAACGACCTCGGCGCGCGCGTTGACGTCGGCGAGGGCACGCTGCCGGCCGAACCGTGCGAGCGATTCGAACTGATTCTCGCCAACCTGGTGGCCGCCGTCCTGGTCGAACTGGCTCCGCGGCTGGCGGACCACCTGGCGCCGGGCGGCACGCTGATCGCGAGCGGGATCATCGAGACGCGCGCGACCGAGGTCATCGACGCCATGGCTGGCGCCGGGTTGGCCGTGACGACCCGCCGTGACGACGGCGAATGGGTCAGCCTGGCGCTGGGGCACGCCGGGTGACCGTCCATCGCTTCTTCGTCGCGCCCGACGAGGCCCGCGGAACCCGGTTCGCCCTGCCGTCATCGATCCGGCACCAGGTCCGCAGCGTCCTACGGCTCGGCGACGGCGACCGGATCGTGCTGTTGACCGGCGACGGGACCGAATCGGTCTATCGCCTCCACGGGGCCGAGTGCATCGTCGAGGAGCGGAGGCCGACGGCGGGTGAGCCGGCGCATCGGCTGACGATCGCCCAGGCGCTTCTGCGCGGCGACGGGCTGGAGGACGTCGTGCGGGAGGGCACCGAGCTGGGCGTCGCCCGGTTCCGGCTCTTCGTCAGCGAGCGCTGCGTCGCACGCGCGCTGTCGTCCGGGCGCCTGGCGCGGCTGCGGACCATCGCCCGCGAGGCGGCCGAGCAATCCGAGCGTGGGTTCGTGCCCGAGGTGGACGATCCGGTGACGCTGGCGGATGTGGCGCCGGGATGCGTCATGCTGTATGAGCGTCACGACGGGCGGCGCCTGTCCGATCTCGAACCGCCGGGCTGCGTCGTCATCGGTCCGGAAGGTGGTTTCAGCCCAGCCGAGGTGGCCGCCGCCGTACGGGCGGGTGCGACGCTCGCCGGACTGGGGCCGCGCATCCTGCGCTCGCGAACGGTGGCTACCGCCGTCGCCGCTGTCGTCTTGTCGCGGACCGGCGACTTCGCCTGAAGCCCGGAGGGTCGGAATGGGCGTCAGCTGGCAGGGGGATAGGTGACCCCGTTGACCTCGCAGATGGCGTCGGCACCCCCGACCAGGCCGTCGAGCACGTCGCCGTCGCGCGCGATGAGCGTCCCATCCGGCGCCACGATCTCGATTCGGTTATCCAACAGGCGCGCCGAGAACCCGCGTGGCCACACGAGGTGAACGGGCGTACCGTCGAGCGTGTCGAAGGCGATCGCGTCGCCATCGCGTCGGACCCGGATCGGATTGAGCAGCGCTGCCGGACAGGCCCAGTTCTCGACGTACTCCGACGCAGCCGGTGTCGTCTGGAGTTCCA
>JADLBB010000205.1 GCA_020848055.1 Chloroflexota bacterium
AGCAGCAGCGCGATCGCCAGCTCGGCGTCGGCGATGCGGCCGGCCGCGTTGATGCGCGGCACGATCCCGAAGCCGAGGTCGCGCGCGGTCGGGTGCGCGGGGTCGTCGGCCGCTCGGGTCACCAGGGCGCGCAGGCCGGCATGCTCGGTCGCGGCGAGCTCGTCCAGCCCGAGCCGCACGATCGCGCGGCTTTCGCCGGTCATCGGCGCCAGGTCGGCACCGGTCCCGATGGCCGCCAGCGCGGCCAGCCCGCCGGCGGGGAGCCCGTGACGGGCCAGGAGGGCGGCCGCCAGCTTGTACGACAGGCCGGCCCCGGTGAGGTCCGGATCGGGGTAGCCACAGTCGACCCGGTGCGGATCGACCACGGCCACCGCGCGCGGCAGCTCCGCCGGCGGCAGGTGGTGGTCGGTGACAACCACGTCGATGCCGAGCGATCGCGCAACCTCGACCTCGGCCGCGTTGCCGACCCCACAGTCGCAGGTCACCACCAGCGTCACCCCGCGTCCTGCCAACTCGCGGAGCCCGCGCTCGGACAGGCCGTACCCGTCCTCCAGGCGCGACGGGACGTGCCGCCCGGCCTCGACGCCGAGACGGCGCAGCGCGGTCACCCAGACCGCGATGGAGCTCATGCCGTCAGCGTCGTAGTCGCCCCAGATCGCGATGCGCTCCCCCGCCACGACGGCCGCGTCGATCCGGTCGAGCGCCGCATCCGCATCGGCCATGCGCGACAGGTCGTGGAGCGCGCCGGCGCCCGCCTCCAGGAACGCGCGCAGACCTTCGTCGGTCGTGAAGCCGCGCCGCGCGAGGAGCGTCGCGACCGGACGTCCGAACCCGCTGAATGCCGGCGGATCCGGCACGACTTCGGGCAACAGCCACTCGAGGCTCGGGACGATCACGACGGCCATGGTAGCCGCGGCCGCGTACCGGCCGCTTACCGTTCCGTTACCGGGATCGGCTCACCTTGCGGCTGGCCTCCCACTCGGTCCAGGTCACCAGGATCTGCGACGCGTTGAAGATCGACGAGTAGGCGCCCGCCAGGATGCCGATCAGGAGCGCCAGCGAGAACGTCCCGATCGTCGGCGGCCCGAGCAGCAGCAGCGCCAGCAGCGGCACGGCGACGGTCAGCGAGGTGATGATCGAGCGTCCCACCGTCTGCAGGATCGAGTGGTTGACGATCGCGCCAAATGACTCCGATGAGTGGCGCACGCGGTTCTCGCGGATGCGGTCGAACACGACGATGGTGTCGTGGACGCTGAAGCCGATGACGGTCAGCAGCGCGGTCACGAACAGCGCGTCGAACTCGTAGTTGAAGAAGAAGCCGAGGATCGCGAACGTGCCCACCACGACGATGACGTCGTGCAGGAGCGCGATGATCGCGGCGGTGCCGAAGCGGAAGCCGAAGCGGATCCACAGGTAGCCCAGGATGAACAGCTCGCCGATGGCGATCAGGATGATCGAACTGCGGATGAGATCGGCGCCGATGACAGGCCCCACGGTGCGAACGCTGCGCGGCTCGCCAGGTCCGAAGCGCTCCTGGAGGGCGGCGTGCAAGTCGGCGAACTCGGTCCCCTCTGCCACCGGCGGTGGCGTGGGCGACGGGCTCGGACTGGCCGATGCGCTCGGCGACGGCACGGCCGACGCGCTGGCATCGGCGCTCGCACTCGCTCCGCCAGAAGCCTCGGGCGTCGATGACGGGGCGGGCGTGGCGGTCGGCGATGGCGTGGGCACCGGCGTGGCGGTCGGGATCGGCGTCGGCGTCGGCGCCGGGATGAGGTCGATCGGCTCGGTTCGGATGCGCAGGTAGCCGTCGTCGAGAGCGACGACCAGGACCTCGGTCTTGCCGAGCTCGTTCAACGCCGCGGTCATCTGGGCGACCGTCGGCCGGCTCTCGTAGCGGACCTCCCACTCGGTGCCGCCGGTGAAGTCGATCGAGGGCTTGAGCCCGCCGATGACGATGAAGAACAGCCCGGGCAGCGTCAGCAGCGCGCTGATCGCGTACCAGAAGCGTCGCTTGCCGACGACGTCGTACATCGGTCAGCGCTCCACGTGGTACAGGTTGATGCGCCGGCCCCACTCGGTGCGGGTCACGTAGCGCAACATGGTGCGGGTCAGGGTGATGGCGCTGAACATGCTGACCAGCACGCCGATGATCAGGACGAGCGCGAAACCGCGGACTACCGTCGTGCCCTGCCAGTACAGCCAGCTCGCCACCAGCACCGATGACACGTTCGAGTCCAGGATGCTCGACCACGCGCGGTTGAAGCCGGCCTCGATCGCCGGGCCCAGCGTCTTGCCGGCCCGGATCTCCTCCTTCATGCGCTCGAAGATGAGCACGTTGGCGTCAACCGCCATGCCGATCGACAGGATGAAGGCCGCCACCCCGGCCAGCGTCAGCGTGACGTGGATGACACGGAAGATCGCGTACACGACGAGCGTGTAGAACAGCAGCGCCAGCGCCGCCAGGACGCCGGGCAGCCGGTAGTGCGCGATCATGAAGAACATGATGAGCGCCAGGCCGATGGCTCCCGCGAGCAGCGCCTGGCCCAGGAAGTCGGCGCCCAGCGTCGGGTCCACGGTCTCGACGCCCTGCTCGGTCAATGCCACCGGCAGCGCGCCGTAGCGCAGCGTGTTGTACAGGTTCGTGCGCTCGACCTCGTTGGCCGGCGTGTTCGAGCCGACGGTGATGATCGTCTGGCCGCCGCAGATCGCCCCGTTGATCACGGGAGTGGTGTAGACCTCGCGGTCGAGGGCGATCGGGCCGGGCCGGCCGACGTTGGCGCCGGTGAACTGGCACCAGATGTCGGCGCCCTCGTCCTTCAGGGAGAACTGCACGCCGATCTGGTTGCCGTCTGCCGCGGGGGCCACGCTGCCCGGCTCGATCTGGCCGCCATCGAACAGGACGCGGACGGCGCCCGAGTTGATGAGGTCGGTGATGTCCTGGCCCTCGGTCAGCTGCTGACCCTGCGGGTCGATGAACTGCAACTGTCCGGTCGAGCCCACCAGCGCCCTGACCTGGTCCTGGTCGCTGACGCCGGGGACCTCGACGACGATCCTCCGCGACCCGTCGCCGGCGGTCTCGGTCCTGACCTGGGGCTCGTTGACGCCGATGCCGGCCACGCGGCGTTCGATGATGTCCCGCGCCAGCTCCATCTGCTCGTCGGTAACCGGCTGGTCGCCGGTGCTCTGCGCCACCAGCGTGACGCGCAGCCCGCCCTGCAGGTCGAGGCCGAGGACGGTCTTGAACTCGACGCCGAGGACCTGGCTCGGCAGCCAGGGGAACACGCTGCGCGGCAGCGCGATGAACAGCGCGACGATGGTGATCGCCCCGATCACCCACGGAGCCAGGCGACGCCAGGTCATGCTACGGCTGTGCTTCCCTCAGTCACGGCGTGTCGCGCGGGCGGTGCGCGCCTCCGACACGAAACGCGCCGCTGCGATCAGCGGCGGGCGGGCGCCAGTATAGCGAACGGGGCGGCCGGGGGTGGCGAGCGGTCATCTCGGCTTCGCTGCAGGCGTTCGTGCCGTTCGTGCCGTTCGTGCCGTTCGTGCGAACGTGCGAACGTGCGATCGTGCGATCGTGCTGGCGGCGCCACGGGAGGTTCGCTGGTGTCAGCGTCGCTGCGTGCGAACATGCCTGCTAGATCGCGGGAATCGCGCCTCGCCGCCCGCTGGGGCGATGCACTCGCCGATTTGTCGGGTGCTGCCGGAGTTCGCTGTTGTCACCGCCGCTGCGTGCGAACGTGCTGCACGATGGCACGGACGCTGTCGCGGTTCCCACCGGTATTTCGCGGGAATCGCGCCTCGCTGCCCACTGCGGCGATGCACTCGCCGATTCATCGGGTGCTGCAGCGCCCAGACCGATCCGAACGCCGGTTGGGGCGCGTGGCTCACCGAAACATCGGGTGGGCCGGCGCCTGGACGACATTTCGGGCGTGCACTCCGCGACCTATCGGGGCAACGGCTGGTGATCGTCGCCGCGGGCGGCGCTGATCCGTTGCCGCCCGTGCCATCGGTTGGCACGATGTCACGCAGACCTCCTGACAGGCGCGCCAGTCGTCCCGAGCCCAGCACATTGGCACGAGCCCAGCACATTGGCACGAGCCCAGCACCGGCCGCACTCAGACGAGCATCCCCTCGCGCGCCAAGTGCGCCTTCACCCGCTCGGCAAGGTCGCGACTGATCCCACGGACGCCTGCCACCTCGTCGAGAGACGCTTCGCGGATGCGCCGGACCGATCCGAACCGCTTGAGCAGGGCCTTCTTGCGCCCCGGCCCGATCCCCTCGATGTCGTCCAGTTCGGAGTGCAGCGCTCGGCGACCACGGACTTCGCGGTGGTACGTGATCGCGAACCGATGCGCCTCGTCGCGGATGCGCTGGACCAGGTACAGCGCCTGCGAACGCCGCGGCAGCACGATCGGGTCGGAGCGCCCGGGCAGGTACAGTTCCTCGAAGCGCTTCGCCAGGCCGGCGAGCGGGATGTCGGTGATGTCCAGCCCGTCGAGCGCACCGACGGCGGCTGACAGCTGGCCCTTCCCGCCGTCCACGATGACGAGATCCGGCACGGCCCAGCCGGGGTCGCGCGGCGCCGTGTCCTCGGCGGACTCGACCGACTCGTCGCCCTCCTCGGCCCCGACCGCGGCGAGCGACAGCGCGCCGGTCTCGGCCCGCAGCTTGGCGACGCGGCTGAATCGGCGGCGCAGCACCTCGGCCATCATGCGGAAGTCGTCGGGCGTGTCGCCGGAACGGATGCGGAAGCGCCGATACTCGCGCGGCTCGGGACGGCCGTCGACGAACACGACCATCGAGCCGACCGCCGAGGTGCCACCGATGTTGCTCATGTCGTAGCACTCGATCCGGTCGGGCACGCTCGGCAGTCCGAGCGCATCGGCCAGGTCGGTCAGCGCCT
>JADLBB010000206.1 GCA_020848055.1 Chloroflexota bacterium
AGGCGACGAGCGGCTGCCGCTGCAGCGTGCCGCGGGCGCCCACGTGGTGCTGGTCGATGGTCGCGCGGCCCTGTACCTGGAGCGCGGCGGTCGCAGCCTGCTGAGCCTCGCCGGGCCCGAGCGCGCGGGGCGGGCCATCGCCGGGCTGGCGTGGCTGGTCCGGCCGGGTGGGCCGTTGCGGGAACTGCGCGTCGAGCGCGTCGATCGCGGGCCGGTGGCCGATTCGCCCTTGGCCGGCGCCCTGGGCGAGGCCGGCTTCCGTCCCAGCTACAGGGGCTGGCTCCTGCGCCAGCGGTGAGGGAGGCCGGGCGCTCGGCGCAACCGTCCGATTCCATCCGGTTGCGTTGGACACAGGCGTCTGGCGACCGCTATCGGCCGACACGGGCCGGTTACCCGGACATTCCAAGGATTTTGAGGGTTGCCCGAGCGTGGGACGCCAGGCCCGATGTTCGCGTGACCGCACAACCCGGCCGATCCTGGCCGGTTGCGACGAGATGGTGCGCCCCGCGGTCGCGAGACGCGCGGCGCTGCGGCCGAGGATCAGGGAGCGGCGATCGCGCTCACCGACTCGACGACTATCTGGCCGCGGCAGAACAGCACGATCTGCTCCGGCGTGCGGTCCCCGGCATCGGCCCCGACCGCATCGGTGCCGCAGTCCTGGGCCGCAGGATCGTCGAGGTGGACGGTCAGCTCGACCCACGTGCCGCGCGCGGGCATCGTCACCCCCGAGGCCGGGTCGATCGACACGTTCAGGCCCAGGCCACCGAAGCCCTGGTCCGGACCGATGGTGACGCTGTTGAGGTTGATCTGCTGGCAGATGAGCCAGCCCGTCGGGTTGGGTTCCGACACGCATGCCGCGCCCGGCAGCGGGTCATCGGGGAGCGTGGGCCACCAGCCACGGAAGGTGAACGGGTCCGAGCCGAAGCAGGATAGGCGCATGAGGTCGGTCCAGCCGACGACGATGTCGCCGAACTCGAACGAGGGGCCCGGGCAGGCGGCCGGCGCCGGCACCAGCCACGGCACGCCGTTGCTGCCGCTGGCGACCCATCCGAACCAGAACGGGCAGTTGTACGGATCGGTCCTCAAGGGGCCCTCGCAGCCGGTGTTGGGAGGGAGGCCCAGTCCGGACAGCAGGTACCAGCGATAGCCGTCCGCGTCGGCCGGGCCGCTCGCGACGTACGCCTGCGTGCCGGTGGCCAGGCTGCCGAGGCGGGTAGCTCCGGTGCCGGCCGCGGCACGAACGGAAAGATTGTTGACGGTGCTGGCCACGATGGTGTCGATCTGGAGCGACACCGGGGTCGGCGTGGGGCCCGGCGTGGCGGTCGGGGTCGCCACGGCCGACGCCGATGGCGCGGCGCTGGCACCTGCCGCCGATGCCGAGGGGCCCTGGCTGGCGACCTGGCTGGCCGACGCGCCGGCCGGCGTGGAGGCGGTCGCGGTGGGCCCTGGCGTGCCGCGGTCGCCGAAGACGAGGACCGCCATGATGGCGGCCAGGATGCCCAGCAGGCCGACGCCGATGATCATGGCCCACGGCGGTTGCCCGGAGCGGCGCGGAGGCTGCGACCGGCGGGATCGGTAGCGTTCCGGCTCACGGGCGAACTCGTCGTCGAGGGCGCGAGGGTCGTATCGGTCGTCGGGTGGATGCCGCTCGTCGTCCACGATGGTCGCTCCCGTCGTAAGGCTCGAATGCTCCGACCGGATTATCCACGCTCGGCCCAACCGCGGGGCGCGACTTCTACGTTAGCGACACGATCTCGCGATGGGCCGGCACATGGACGCTCATTCCCAATTCGCCCCGGGCGCGCGCGGCAAATGCCTCGGCTGCGTCGGGGTCGCCATGAACGATGAACACCGTCCTGGGCCGTCCGTTGCTACCCGGTCCGCTGGCGCCGAAGCGGGCCAGCCAGGCCTCCAGCTCGTGCTCGTCGGCGTGGGCCGAGAAGCCGCTGATGGATCGGACCCGGCAGCGGACGTTCACCTCGGTGCCGTCTATGCGCGCGGTCTTGGCCCCGTTCTGGATGTGGCGACCCAGCGTGCCCTCGCCCTGGTATCCGATGAACAGCAGCGTGCAGTTCGGATCGGGCAGGAAGTCCTTGAGGTGGTGCATGATCCGGCCGCCGGTCAGCATGCCCGAGCTGGCCACCACGATGATCGGCCGGTTCGCGTAGCGGATCGCCTTTGACTCCTCCACGGTGTCAGTGAACTGCTGGCCGGGGTAGCGCAGTGGCGAGTCCCCCGCGCGCAGCAACTCGCGGGTCTCCTCGTCGTAGACCTCGGGATGGTCGTAGTAGACGTGGGTCGCGCGGGACGCCATGGGCGAGTCGAGGTACAGCGGCACCCGCGGGATGCGTCCCTCGCGCACCAGGCCGTCGAGGACCCAGACCACCTCCTGGGTGCGCCCGATGGCGAACGAGGGCACCAGCAGCACGCCGTGGTCGTGGGCCACCTCGTTGATGGCGGTCGCCAGTTCCTCTACCGCGCGATCGTGGTCGTCGTGCTCCCGGTTGCCGTAGGTGGACTCGATCAGCAGGTAGTCGGCGTGGGACAGCGGCGTCGGGTCGCGCAGGATCGGCGTGTCGCTGCGCCCGAGGTCACCGGAGAACACGATCGTGAGCCGCGCGTCGCCATCGGTGACGCTCAGCTCGATGATGGCCGAGCCAAGGATGTGACCGGCATCGTGGAAGGTGGCGGTGACGCCATCGGTGACGTTGACGGTCTCGCCGTAGTCGCAGCCGCGCATCTGCTCGACCGTGCGATCGACGTCGTGCTCGTCGTACAGCGGCTGGCGCGCCTCGGTGCGGCCCTCCGGGGCCGCGCTGCGCAGCCGTTGCGGGAGCGTCTCGTCATCGGTCTCGCCGCCGGCGCTCGCCGTGGCGCCGTTGCTCCCGGCGGCCTCCTTCGGCGCGTGGTGGCGGTTCCAGCGCTCGGCCCACTCGACCTGCAGCTTGGCCGAGTCGCGCAGGACGATCTCGGCCAGGTCGACGGTGGCGCTCGTCGCGTGGATCGGTCCGCGATAGCCGGCGCGGGTGAGGGCTGGCAGCCGGCCGCAGTGATCGAGGTGAGCGTGCGTGAGCAGCACCGCGTCCAGGCGCGAGGCGTCATAGGCAAACGGCATCGCGTTGCGCTCCATCTCGTCGGGCGAGCCCTGGAACATCCCGCAGTCGACCAGGACGCGTCGGGGTCCGATGTCGACCAGGAACTGCGAGCCGGTGACGCAGCCGGCCGCGCCGAGGAACTGGATGCTGATGGCCATGATGCCTCCGCTTCGCGTGGGAACGTCTCGATCATGCCACCTTCAGCCACCTATCATCGGTCGATGCCGTTCCCGATCGAGCCGCCCATCGAGCCGATGCTGGCCCGACCGACGCCGTCCATACCCGAGGGTCCGGGCTGGATCTACGAGCCGAAGTGGGACGGCTTTCGGGCGCTGGTCTTTCGTGACCGCTCCGAGCTGTACATCCAGTCGCGCGACCTGCGACCGCTGGATCGCTACTTCCCCGAGCTGCTCGATCCACTGCTGGCGGTGGGCGGCCCGCAATCGCGGTTCGTGCTCGATGGCGAGATCGTCATCGCCCATGCCGACGGCGGCCTGGACTTCGACGCGCTGCTGCTCCGCATCCATCCGGCCTCCTCGCGCGTCCGGATGCTGGCCGCCCGGGCGCCGGCCTCGTTCGTCGCCTTCGACTGCCTGGCCGATGCCGGCGACGACCTGCGCGCCACGCCATTCGAGCGCCGCCGGTCCCGCCTGGAGCGGCTCATGGCCGGCGCGGCTGCATCGGTGCGCCTCACGCCGTCCACGACCGATCCGGTCGTGGCGCAGCACTGGTTCGAGGCCTTCGAGGGCGCCGGGCTCGATGGCGTGGTCGCCAAGCGCAGCGACGAGCCGTACGCGCCGGGCAAGCGGACGATGTCCAAGATCAAGCACGCGCGCACCGCCGACTGCGTGGTGGCGGGCTTTCGCTGGCACCGCAACGGCCCCGGCACGCTGATTGGCTCGCTGCTGCTCGGGCTGTGGAACGACGCCGGCGACCTCCAGCACGTGGGGGTGACCTCGTCGTTCACGATGGCCAGGCGGGCCGAGTTGGTCGGGTTCCTGGAGCCGTACCGGCGTGACGTTGACGATCATCCATGGCGCGAGTGGGCGCTGGCCGAGGCCGCCGCGGCCGAGGAGGGCCGCCGGCTGCCGGGAGCCACCTCGCGCTGGAACCGCGGCAAGGACCTGTCGTGGGAGCCGCTGCGGCCCGAGCTGGTGTGCGAGGTCGCCTTCGATCATCTCCAGGGCGCTCGCTTCCGCCATGCGGCCACGTTCCGTCGCTGGCGCCCCGATCGATCGCCGGCGGATTGCCGCTACGACCAGCTCGACGAGACGCCGCCCGCGCTGCTTGCCGACCTGTTCGGCTGACGCCGGGCGTTAGACTGCCTCGACGCAATCCCCAATCTTGCCGTTCCTGAGGAGAGATTCACACGTGCCCGTGACCCTCGACCCAAACGCCGCCATCAACGACCTGGCCGATCGCTTCTGGGACGGAGTCCTGGACCGCGATCCGCTCACCGCCACCTTCCTCGGATACGAGCGCGGGGCCGATCGCTGGCCCGACCTCGGGCCTGACGGTCGATCCGCCGACGAGGCTGCCTTCCGCTCCACCCTCGCGGAGGCACGGACGATCCCGGCCGACAGCCTCGAGCCCGAGCAGATCATCACGCGCGACCTGCTCAGCCTGGTGTGCGAGAACCA
>JADLBB010000207.1 GCA_020848055.1 Chloroflexota bacterium
CCGAGCACGTGCTACCCCTGTTCGAATCGGCGCGACCCGACGACGATCGGCCCCGGCGAGCGATCGAGCTCGGGCGTGCATGGGCGCGCGGCGAGGTGAGCTGGTGGGACGCGCGCACCGCAGCCGGTCATGCCAACGCTGCCGCCCGAGACCTGCGCGGCGCCCCACGGTTCGCCGCATAAGCCGCGGGCCAGGCCGCCGCGGTCGGCCACGTGGCCGCCCACGAGCTTGGGGCCGCAGCCTACGCCATCCGGGCCGTCCAGGCGGCAGCGCCCGATGCCGAGCGCGAGGCCGCCGGATGTGAGGAGTGCCGATGGCAGCGCGATCAGCTACCCGCCCAGATCCGGGGGCTGGTGCTCGACGACCAGCGCCTGCGCAACGAACTGTGCTGGCACGTGTTCGACTGCTGAGCGCGGACCGTCATCAGTATGCAGGGGCGGCCCGCTTGTGAATGCTCATCGGTAGACGTCCCGCCGATGGCCGATCTTGACGACCAGGATTGTCAAGCGCTCATCCCCGACGACGTACAGGATTCGGTAGTCGCCGACGCGCGCTCGCCAGACGTCATCGGCACCGCGCAGCTTCATTGCACCAGAGCGAGGATCCCGTGCCAGGGCATCGATGCGCCGACCGATGCGTCGCTGCACGGTGCGATCGAGCCTCGCCAGCGCCCTCGCCGCTGCAGGCAGGAACTCGACGGCGTACATGCTCGACTAGAGCGCCAGCCGGGCCTTGAGTTCCTCCCAATCGATGCGTTCGTGGTTCGCCGGGTCCGCAAGCGCTGCGCGCACCTCGTCGAGGTCGTTCGCATCCTCAAGAGACTCGAGGAGATCGAGGTCCTCGATCGGGACCACCGCGGCCACCCGCTTTCCATGCCGAGTCAGGACGACCCGCTCGCGTCCGAAGGCCACTCGATTGATCGTGGTCGAGAACGACTCACGTGCCTCGCTGATCCGGCGTTCGCTCATAGCCATATTGTACAGAACGTACGCCATTTCTGGTGTCCGGGTCGACCATCAAGACTGGCGCCCAGCTGCAACATCGCCCGCAGCTCCTCGACCGGCTCATCCGTGGGCATGGAGCCAGCCAGCGCCGCCGCGTTGATGTCGCCTAGTCATCATCCGTCTCCGACGCAGCCGTTGCACACTCTTCAGGAGCTTCGTCGTCCATGATGTCGCCATCACGATCCAGATCGGGATGCGGCGTGGGGAATCCTCGGAGTCCCCTCACGCACGGGCGATGGCCCCCAGCCGCTGGCCCGGTGCGGTCTCGAGGTGAGCCGCCACAGCCGTGGCGAACGCCTCGATGCCCCGGCGATGGACCTCGATGCGGTCGGCGACGCATCGGTCGGCGGCGTAGAGGTTCGAGACCCGGTGGTCCAGCGGCGTCGGCGCCCAGACGACGACCAGGTCCGCCCAGGCACAATGCTGCAGCGCGGTCCGCTCGTTGCTGGCTCGCGTGCCATCCACGGTGCGCAGCTCGATCGGATCGCCGGCCAGCAGTCGGCGCAGTTCCTCCCATAGCGCAGGCGTGCCGCCGACGACCAGGAGTCGGTGGACGCCCGCATCGGTGCAGGCGGCAACCATCCGGCGCACCGCACCCGCGTTGTTGCTGCCGCCGCACACCTCGCACGCCACGCGCGGGACGGTCACCAAGCGTCGGCCGTGATCGGTCGAAAGGATCGCGCGGCAGTCCGGTCGCTCACAGGCGCGGGCGAGGCGCTTGTCGATCGCCGCCAGCGCGCGCTCGAGCTTGACCGCACTGAAGCCGATCTTTCCGGGGCGCGTGATGCCCGCTTGCTCCAGGATGCGGCGGCCGAGTCGGGCGTTGGAGCCGATCAGCCCCAGGTCGGCCAGGAAGCCGTTGATGGGAATGGGGGCGTCGGTGTTCATGGAGGCCTTCAGGATAGGTGCCGGTCGCGACATGTCACCTGTCGCAAGTAGGGTTTGGTCAGGGGCGTGGATGATCGCCTGACCAGGCCAGCTGACCAGACCAGCCGTGGGGCAGGGTGCGGACCGGGGGCAGGGTATCGGTGCCCCGGCATCAAGGCGGCCTCCTGTAGAGGGAACCGCATGGCGAGCCTATCGGACACGACGGCGGATGCGGCCCGCGCGCAGCGCGACATCCTGCGCCAGATGACCGGGCCGCGCGAACTCGCCGAGAAGGTGTTGGCGCCGCGTCCAGAGCGGCGGTGACCGAGCAGGGCGACCTCCTGGCACGCATCGACCGGCTCCTGAACGACGCCGGAGTGACGCACATGGTCGTCGGATCGCTTGACAGCTCCTTCCATGGCGAGCCGCGTCAGACGCGCGACATCGACATCGTCATCGAACCGGATGCCGAGGGCGTCTTTCGCTTCCTGGACCTGCTCGATCAAGAGGCCGTCGGTCCAGTTCCTCGCGGAGGGCGCCGAGTTCCTCGACGGCCAGCAGATCCTTCGGCCGGCCGGCGGCGCGCTTCATGCGGATGAGGTCGTCGATCGATGCCACCAGGACGCGATGGCCGAACAGGGTGTATCGATCGGCCGTGCGCGCCAGCTCCTCGTAGCCCGCGACGCCCGATGGGGTCGCCATGACGTCGAGCCAACCGACGTCGGTCGTGAAGGTGAACGCATCCCCCCGCGCAAGTGTCGTCGCTTCCAGCCTGAATGGCAGACCAGGCTCGGCGCCACGCAGCTCGGCGTGAACTTCGCGCAGCGAATCGGCCAGGCGTTCCAGGTTGCCCGGCTCACGGGCGTAGCAAACATCGACGTCCTGGGTAACGAGCGGCGCCCCATGGGTGATCGCGGCCAGCCCCCCGATCAGGACGTACCGCACCCGATGCCGCCCGAACAACGCGATGACCGCGTCGGGTTGGAAGTCAGTGCCGTCTGCCACGTCGTGCCTGCTCCAGGAGTGCACCCACGTTGCGGCCGGCCGCCCCGGCCGCGAGGATCCGATTCTCGGGGGTGCGCTCGAGCGACGCCCTGATCAGGCTCCGATCGACGCCGATGCCGGCCCGTGGCGCGACCTCGAGCGTGGCACCAGCCGCGTCAAGGAGATGCGAGAGGGTCGCGAGCCGAGGCGACAGCACGCCCCGCTCGATCCTCGCGATCGCCGGCTGTGGGACGCCGGCCCGCTCGGCAAGTGCTCGCTGCGTCAACCCGGCACGGCGGCGGGCGTATCGGAGCAGGCGGGCTGCCTGCGTCGCCCGTGGATGTTCAGTCATGCAGTGATGATAACGAACGTGTTATCGTTACGCCAACGTCAGCGCGCGCGGCCGTCCTTGAGCGCCGCCACCTGCTTGGCGATGCGCCGCTGCCGGGTCTCATCGGTCCTGGCGTCGGTGACCTGGGAGACGTGCCAACCCTTGTTCGAGGGCGATAGCCGATCGAAGGTCTTGAGTGCCGCAGGCTCGGCGTCGAGCGCCGCCGCGAAGTCGGCCGGCAGTTCGACGGTGCGTGGCTCCGTGTCGAGCTCGACCTCGACGTCGTGCTCCTGGCCGCCCTCGACGCTGGCCGCCGCGCGGTTCGCCGCGCTCAGGCTGGTCATGAATGCGCCGCCGATGACGGCGACCGTGCTGCGATACGTGTACCCATTGATGGTGACCTTCACCGGAGGTCGCTTGCCGGAGCCGAGCGCCTCGATGACTTCGGGCGGCACCCTGATGCCGGTGTTGTTGCCGTCCACGAGGATGGCGGTGTGGAACTTCATATCGGCCTCCCTGTGGCGGGCTCAGGCTACATCGGCGGGCAGCAGCGTGAACGTGCCGCCTCCGAGTGGAGTCATCATCCGAAACGCGCGCTCGTCGAACGTGAGAAGCCGGGTGCTCCCGTAGCGGTCGGCCAGGACGGCGAGCGACGCATCGGCCAGGCCGATCCGCAGGTCGCGGTACCGCTCGACCAGCACGCGGGCGGTTCGTAGCTCGTCACGGGTCAGGCATTCGACCACGAACGTGCCCTCCGCCAGGTCGTCCATGAAGGCCA
>JADLBB010000208.1 GCA_020848055.1 Chloroflexota bacterium
ACGCCCTCTGCCGCGTTGACCGGCAGGGGCCCCTCACCGGCGAGCGCCCGAGCCAGCGCACGATAGAACGCACCGTGGTCGTCGGCCGGCACCGTGATGGCGCGTGAGCCGGCCTCATCGATGACCCTTGCCGCAGCGCGCAGTTGCGCTCCGGTGTCGTCGGGTTCGCAGAGCCGGGCGGTCGCATGGCCCGCGGTGGGCGAAGGGTCGACTTCTCCCGCGACAAAGGTGGCCCTGGAGCCAACCAGCCGAAGCCGTGGGCCCGCCACCGTCGAAAGGTAGGATCCAACCAGGAAGCTGATGGGCCCGTCCGCGTGACCGATGACGACCCAGGTGTCGTCGTCGGCCCGGGCGCCCGGCCGCCGCGCACCCATCTCGCACCAGACCCACGCTGCGGGACCCAGCAGATGCAGGGCCTGGTCGACGAGATGCGGCAGCAGGTTCCATAACAGGCCGCCACCGGCTGCCGGATCGTCCTTCCACGTGCCTGATGGCGCGATGGGCCGGTAGCGCTCCCAGCGGGACTCGAGCCGTACCGGCGCGCCGAGGACGTTGGCATCGGTGAGGTCCTTCATGGCCTGGAAGTCCCCGTCCCATCGCCGATTGACGAAGGTCAGCAGGTGCCGGCCGGCCGCGTTCGCGTGACGCTGGAGCTCGTGTGCCTCCCTGCTCGACGTTGCCAGTGGCTTGTCCACGACCACGTCGAATCCGGCGTCCAGAGCCTGTCCGGCGATGGGCGCGTGCGTCTGGTTGGGAGACGTGATCACCACCAGATCCAGGTCCCGAACGCTGAGCAGGTCCGTTACTGAGGTGGTGATCGGCAGGCCCCGATACACGGCGCGGGCACGTTCGACCCCGCCCTCGGACGAGACGGCAATTCCAGCCAGGCGCAACCCGGGCGTGCTCTCGATGAGCGGGCAGTGGAGGGTTGCCCCGCCCTGTCCGTAGCCGACAACGCCGACGTTGACCGGTGTCCCGTGGGTCAATGCATCCTGCTCCAGGCGGCAAGGGGCCGATAGAGCTCTCGAAACCTGGCGAGCCGCTGCGCGCTGCGCTCCACGCCGTCGGGATCCGGAAGCAAGACGCGTTCGACGCTGCGGACGGCTGCGGCGGCCTCGTTGACCGAGGCGAACCAGCCGGCCGCGGTCGCGCCAAGCATGGCCGCGCCACGCGCCGAGCCATGAGTGGTATCTGCCACCTCCACCGGTACGTTGAAGGCGTCCGCGATGATCTGCAGCCAAGCTTGGGAACGCGCACCGCCGCCCGATACTCGCAGGTGATCCCAGAGGACCCCGGCACCCGCCATCGCGTCGGCTGCGTCACGCAGCGCGAAGGCCACCCCTTCGAGCACCGCCCGTGCCAGGTGGCCGACTTGATGGTGAGCAGCCAGGCCGGCGAAGGCGCCGCGGACGTCGGGGTCGAAGTGTGGCGACCGCTCGCCAATCAGGTAGGGTAGGAACATCGGGTCGTCGCTCGCCGGCACAGTTGCTGCTGCCACGCCGAAGAGCCTGGAGACTGTGCTTCGACTGGGTCGGACGCTCGTGGCGGCTGCCAGCCACTCGACCGCGGACCCCGCGCGCAGGATGGCTCCCATCTGGCACCAGGCCCGTGGCGCGACGTAGCAGAGCCCGTGGGTGCGGCCGTCGACCTCGATGATCGGCCGGTCGGAGACGGCGAAGGCCTGTCCGGCCGTGCCGAGCGTGATGAGAAGTGGGGATCGTGCCTCGTCGGTGCCCAAGCCGACACCCAGAGCCGAGCAGGCCGCATCCCCGCCGCCCGCTGCGACGACGGTGCCCTGGGGGAGGCCCGTGACGCGTGCTGCGGCCCTCGAGACCTGGCCCGCCGGTTGTGCCGACTCCAGAACGGGTGCCAGGAGGCCCGGTTCGATCCCCAGGCGATTGCACAGGTCCGTCGACCAGGTCCTTCGGCGCAGATCGAACAGGAGCGTGGCAGATGCGTCACTGACGTCGGCCGCCAACTCGCCGGTCAAATTGCAGCGGACGGCATCCTTGGGCTGGACGATGGCTCTGGCGCGGGTCAAGAGGTCAGGCTCATGCGCGGCCAGCCACAGTATCTTGGATGCGGTAAAGGACGTGCTGGCTCGATTGCCGGTCATGTCGACCAGGGTTCGGATCGGGACCATCTCCTCGATGCGAGCGACCTCCTCGGTCGTGCGCGCGTCGGACCAGATGATGGCCGGCCGCAGCGGCCGGTGATCGGAGCCCAACAACACCGCGCCATGCATCTGGCCCGAGAATCCGATGCCGGCGACCGGAACGCCCGCCGCAGTGGGATCGGCGAGGACCCTGCGGGTCGCCGAGCGCAGGGCGCGCCACCAGTCAGCCACCCGTTGCTCGTCCCACCCGGGGAACGGGTGCCGCACGGGATACGCCGACGAGGCACTGGCGACGACCTGCCCCTGCTCACCCATGGCCACGACCTTCAGGCTCGACGTGCCGATGTCGATGCCGATGGCGATGGCCATCAGCCCGCCGTCCTGGTCAGTTCGCCGTTGGGGCCGTTCGGATCGAGCACCAGTCGGTCGATGGCGAGGGCGGCGCCCTCATCGATGTTGCTGGGAACCACGTAGTCCGCGCGCGCGCGGACCGCCTCCGGCGCATTGGCCACCGCCACGCTGGTCCCAGCGGCATCGAACATCGGCAGGTCGTTGTAGTTGTCCCCGATGGCCAGGATCCGGTCGCGCGGGACTCCCAGCCGTTCGGCCAGCCATGACAGGGCCGCTCCCTTGGAGACGTCGTGGCTGAGGATCTCGTAGTGCGTCGCTTGCGAGGGAATGCACACGATCATCGACCCCAGCCGCTCGTTGAGCGCGAGTCGAACCGATTCGAGCAGCTCGTGCGGCCCGACCAGCATCGTCTTGGCGAATCCACCACCGGCGCGGATCTCCCGCAGCAGGTCATCGGTCAGCATGGGGCTGGTTCCCGGATTGGCGGCTGCTTCGACCTGGACTCGCTCGTCGATCGCCTCGACGTACCAGCGGTCGCCGACATAGACGTAGACGGAGATGTGTTCCCGGTCCGCCAGTGCGCGCGTGGTGGATATCGCCTGTGCCGCCGCCTCGTCGGTCACCGGCCAGTAGGCCAGTTCGCCACCCCGATCGTCCATGATCAGCGCCCCGGAGTAGGCAATGATCGGCGCGCGCAGCCCCGCGGAGTCCCGGTAGACGATGATCGGCTGCGGTTGGCGGGCGCTGCACAGGACGACCGTGACGCCCAGATCCTGCGCGGCCTGCAGGCGCGATGTGATGCCGTCGGGCATGCGGTGGTCGGGCGTGAGCAGCGTCCCGTCCAGGTCGCTCGCGATGATCGAGAAGCGCGCCCGGCTCACGGTGCGCCCTCGGAGGCCGCGATGCCTGCGCGGAATGCGGCCACTACTTCTTCGGGCGACGTGGCCGCTGCCATGGCTGCCAGGGTCGATCCGTCCTGCAGCATCAGGGCCAGGCTGGCGAGCAGGGGAACCATCGCATCCTTCTGATTGATCGCGAGCATGATCACGACCCCCACGTTGGTGCTCAGGTCTGGGTCCGCCATGTGTTGGAAGACGATCGGAGAGCGCGGAATGGCCACCGCGATGGCGTTGTGGCGCACGTGCTCCACGTCGGTGTGGGGGAGCGCCGCATTCACACCCCCGAGCTCGAGTCCCGTGGGGTAGATCCGCTCGCGCGCCACGGTCGCGTCGGCGTGCGTATCCAGGACTGCCCCATGCTCGAAAAGGTGGCGGCTCAACCGGCGAATGACCTCCTCGTCGGAAGTTGCCGGCTCGTCCATCAGCACGAGGTCCGGAGTCAATAGGTCGGCTGGTGCCGGGTTGTGATTCAGGGGGTCCATGGTCGCCTCCGGAAGCCGTTCGAGGAAGGGTGGCCGGCGCGGCATCGATCGGCCGCACCGGCCAAGTCAACTCCTTTCAGGCTGTGGCCGGCTGGGCGGTCGTGCCGGCCTCAACCACGGATCCAGAAGCATCCTGGTCGAAGGATGCCTCCCGGATCAGCATCTCCCGGCGCCACAGGAAGATCAGGCCGGCGAGCACCACGGTGGAGACGACGCCTACCAGGATCTCCTGACCCTGCATCAACTGGCCGAGATGCAGCGCAAACCAGGCCATTGGCGACGTGCCGAGCCAGGTGACCTCCTTCACCTCGGCCGGGATGTCCAGGACTCCGGTCGCCGTGGCCAGCGAAGTGATGGCCACCGCGAAGAAGCCCGCTGTCAGGAGGCGCATCGTCGCCGAGAGGGCTCCCAGGATGAAGGTGCGAACCAGGTCGCCCTTCGCGAGGATGACGGTGCCGATGGTGGCCTCGATCAGGAGGATGCTACCGAACGGCAGGACGATGTTGCCGGGCAGGAAGACCGACAGTGCCAGGATCACCGGGATCAACAGGATGGCGGCCGTCCACAGGGACGGGACGCCGGCGAGCACTGGCCAGTCCAGCCCGATCGAGACAGTGCGTCCGGGGAACCGGGATCGCATGAACTGCTGTGCCTGGTCCGCGATCGGGGCCAGTGCCTCCATGAAGAGCGCCGCGACCTTGGGCATCAGGACGAGGCCAGTGGCGGCCACCACCACGACCGGCGCAACCTTGGCCGCGTCGAATCCGAAGGCGATGAGACCCAGGATGAGGCCGAGGATGGCCCCGATGACCGAGTTCTCACCGAAGATGCCAATGCGCTCCCGGAGGCGCTGTGGATCGGTCTTGAGCTTGTTCAGCCCGGGGATGTTGTCGAGGATGTAGCGGTCGACCCAGGACAGGAAGATCAGGTCGAAGAGGATCAGGTGCGGGACGGAGACGCCAGGGATCTTGGTCAGATGCTGCACCTGCTTCTCGGTGTAGTCGGCGGACTTCAGCTCCAGCACGACCCAGAGGCCGGCCACCACGAATGCCACGGGCACGCTCACGCCCAGATAGGTCATCAGAGCGGCGACGAAGATCTTGCCCCACACGTTCCACATGTCGACGTTGAGGCAGCGGGTCCAGCCGAACGCCAGCATCACCAGGTTGATCACGATCTGGAGCGGGAACATGAGCACCGCGTACGGCCACGCCCATGAGATGGCGGCGGCCGCGGTCCATCCGAAGTCGAACGCCGTGAGCTGGACCCCGGTGTTCTCCACGAACGCCTGGCCGGCTGGTGCGACGCCGCCGAAGATGTATCCGATTACCAATCCGACGCCGGCGAAGGCGACGCCGAGCAGGATGCCCGCCTGCAGTGCTCGAGCGAATGGCAGGCCGATGATGAGCCCGAGCACGAGCATCACCAACGGCAGGAATACCGAGGGTCCAAGATCGATGAGATATCGGACTACTTCTAGTGCCTGATCCATAACCTCCTCCTCCTGAGACTGCCTGCCGGCAGCCTCAACCCCCCTTGACGAGACGTTCGAGCTCGTCCATGACCGGTTCCATCCCGACGCCCGTCAGGAAGGGAACGCCGTTGAGCATGGGTTTGCCGGCTGCCCCAGGGTTGTCGCCATGAGGGGCGATTGACACGAAGATGTCGGCGCGAGCCATGTGGCTCGGCAGAGAACGGAAGTCGACCACTTCGAACTCGACGTCGAGATGGCGCTGCCGGCACAGGTCGCGCAGGCGCGTCATCACCATCGTGGAAGATGCGACTCCTGAGCCGCAGGCAACGATGATTCGTTTGGTCATGCCGAATGGACTCCTGCTCGCCTATCGAGTGTTGGCTGATCGCTAGTTCGCCTGACGGTCATCACCTCCCATCCGCGGAGCCCCCATCCGACGGGAGCAGGCATGCGATCTCGGGGTTCTCCTGCGCCAGGTCACCCAGCGCACGGCCCTCCATCGCCGCGTCGATGGCCAGGCGCAACGAACGCACGCCGGCGCGGTGACCCATCGGGTGACCCTGGACTCTGCCGCCGCCAATGAGGACGACATCTGGGCCGAGCGCGTCTAGCGCGGGGGCGGCCACCAGCGCGTCGAGCCCGCCCCCGGTGAGCGGCATGGTGGGAGCAAGCGCTCCCATTGGACTGCGCAGCACCTTGGCCAGACGGGCCCACTTCTCGGGCCGCGCCGGGAATCGTCCGAACGGCGTCGAAAAGGAACTCATGTCCGCTCCGGCCAGCCGCGGGATCTTCCCGAGCACGAGGTGGCTGCTCATGCCGTAGTTGGGCGACATGCTCAGCGGCGCGGACAGGGCCGAGTGGGCATAGACGGGCACGCCCACCGCATCGTCCTCGGTCACCTGTTGGAGAGCGCCCCAACCGGTCGTGATCGCGGTCAGCATCACCGCGTCGGCGCCGGCATCCACCGCGATGCGCGCCTTCTCGAGCATGCGGTCCGCGCGATCCGTGACGTTGCTCATGTACAGGACGCGCCGGCCCTCTTCGGCCTCCACCTGCCGTCGCTCTTCCGCGATGGCTGCGACGCGTTCACGCAACTGGCCCGGCTCGTTCTGGCCGTTCAGTTCATCGTCCTTGACTATGTCGGCACCGCCCCTGGCGAGTTCGCCGAACAGCCTCGCCGACTGGCGCGCCGACAGGCCTATGCACGGCTTGAGAATCGCGCACACCAGGGGTCGCTCATGGACCCCCGTCAAGCGTCGGATGCCATCGACCCCGTGGCGCGGACCGCGGAATCCGGCCAGGAAGGTGGGTGGCAGGACGAGATCGACCAGTTTTATCCGCCCCACCTGCGAGATGTCCCCGAACACGGTGGTCAGGAGCATCGGCAACTGGCCGGCGGCGTTCACGGCGGGAAAGGCGACCTGGACCAGGTAGGTGCGCATGACGGGCTGTTCGCGTGACCCGTCCGTCGCCATCGGCTGATCAAGGTGCTCGTGGTCGGGGATCTCGAGAAGCCCGACGACCTTGCCGCCGTGCCGCTGGATGAGGCGCCTGGTGTCCTTCTGTCGGTAGGTGGATGCACCCACGGTCTGGTCCATCGCCATCGTGAGCGCACGTTCGAACTGGTCGATGACCGGTTCGGTGAGCAGATAGGTCGCGATGACGTGGTCTGCGGCAACCGACTCCGGGTTGGCATACGCGGCGTCTGGGTATCTGCCTGGATCCTTCACCTTCGTCCGCCTGCTCGACCTTTCCGCAAGACAAACTGCGCTGGGGCCGCGCATTGTCGCTCTATGCCAATTGATGCATCAGATCGCTCGATAGTGCGCATTATCAGCGGCCTGTCAAGACGAACCCTCGCCGAACTGCCGTAATCGTGGTACAATCGTGCTCAGATCGCGCAATCAGGTGTATGCCGGGTGGAGATTTATGCTCATTTAGATGCCGCCGAGGCGTCTGACCAGGCCGGCCTCCTGGTTGAGACACGCCGGCAGCGGATCCTGGACATGGTGCGTTCTCGCGGCAGCGCTGGCGTCGGTGACCTGGCCGAGCGACTGGCCGTGTCGCCCTCGACCATACGCCGTGACCTCGAGTGGTTGGCGAAGCACGAGCTCCTTGCCCGCACATGGGGCGGAGGGGTCAGTACCGGCTCACTCCTGAGCAAGCGCGCCGAGGAGTTCGACCTCGAGGGTCGGGAGGTCGAACAGCGCGCGCAGAAGGAATCGATAGCCCGGCGGGCGGCCGACATGGTCACCGATGGCGACACGATCATCCTCGATGCCGGTTCGACAAGCATGCTGATTGCCCAGCATCTCGTCTCCAGGCGTCACCTGACCATCATCACTCCGTCGTTGCCGGTCGCCTGGCAACTCCGCTACCAGGCGGGGATCGAGGTGATCGTGACCGGGGGCCGCGTGTCGCATCGCGGAGCGTCGCTCGATGGGATGATCGCGGAACATTCCCTCTCGCAGTTGTACGTTGACACTACCTTCCTCGGCGCTCGAGGCGTGTCCATCGAGGACGGACTCACCAACCCGATACTCGAGGAGATCCCCATCAAGAGGCTGATGATCCGGGCCGCAAAGCAGGTCGTTCTGCTGGCGGACTCATCCAAGTGGGGTCGGACCTTCGTCGGCCTGATTGCGCCGATCACGGCCGCACAGGTGGCCATCACCGATGCGGGAGTGCCCGGCGAACTGCGGCAGCGGG
>JADLBB010000209.1 GCA_020848055.1 Chloroflexota bacterium
GAGCGCGGTGTGGCCGTGCAGCCAGAGCGGCGGCGCCAATCGGTCCACCAGCCAGCGGAAGGCGGTGAACCCGCGGTGGGCGGGGTCGTTGTCGTCGTTGATGCCACGCGCCGGCGCATGGCTGATCACCAGCACCGGCCGGCGGCCGCGCGCGCGCCACGCGCGCAGAACGGCGCGCATCCACATGCGGGAGGCCGGCACCTCGTGGCCGCGGCGGCTGTAGATCGGCGAGCCGGAGAACCCGATGAGCGCCAGGCCGGCATCGGTCACGAGCCGCGCCTCGGGCAGCGGGTCGGGCAGGAACCCACGCTCGGCCGCGTCCCAGGCGGCGCCCACGTCATGGTTGCCGCGCACGTAGCGCAACGGGGCCCCGAACGCATCGGTCACGAACGAAAGGTAGTCCGGCTGCAGGTCACCCGCGCCGACGACGAGGTCGATCGGCCCTAGTTCGGCTCGGGTCGCCGCCGACTCGAGGCTGGGATCGGGCTCGTCGCTGACGGCCAGCAACCGGATCGGACGCCCATCGCGCGCGGCGAAGGCCGCCGCGTCGGGCCAGGTCAGTCGCAGCCGATCGGTCACGGTCGCGGCCCGGCCTCGTCCTCGGCAGTCCGCAGCAGGTCCTCGCGCGACCGGGCGTCAGCGGCCGTGCGCTGTTCCACCGTGCGCGAGTGGCGGCCGGCGGCCGCCTGGCGCAACTCCTCGCCCCCGACCAGGGCGCTCGGATCCACCCAGCCGCGCTCGGATGGCACGATGCCCGGCAGCAGCAACTGCGTCGTGTCGGCATCGATCTCGACGGCCCCAGATCGCAGCGCTGCGGCGACCCGGTTGTGGCCGTCCTCGATCCAGTACTCGTCGCCAACCTGCACCACGTCGATGGGGGGCAGGATCTCCAGGCGATCCAGGGCCAGGTTGAGGCGCTGCCACCGTGCCCTCCAGTTCGCCCCGCGCAGGGCGGGCAACGGCAGGAAGTCGGCGGTGTTCTGGGACGGATGGCGCATCGTGCCCGCGATCGTGTCGATCGGGATGGTCCGCACGCCCACCGGCCGCCGCTGAGCGGCTCCCGCCGATGGATGGACGTCGAACAACGACCGCAGCACGCTCCGCGCCGGGTCAACTTCCGGCCCTTCCCGCCGCCGCTGGAACCGCGGTCGCAGGTGGCGACGGAGCCTGCTGATCGCGAACAGCCCAAGCAGGGCGGGCATGACGCGCGTGGTCAGCCACGCGGGGAGGCGAGGCAGCATCATGGTGGCGTGGCCGAAATTCGGCCGAAACGGGTTGCGGACGGGGTCTATCATGCCTTTCTTGAGCACGGGCCGCCACGGCCCGGACCCGGGCACAGCCGTCCGCACATGGAGAGAGGAGCCGATGGCGACCGTCACGTTCGACCACATGTACAAGCGCTACAGCGAGGACGTCGTCGCCGTCAACGATCTGAACCTTGAGATCGGGGACGGCGAATTCATTTGCCTGGTCGGGCCATCGGGCTGCGGCAAGACCACGGCGCTGCGCTGCGTCGCCGGCCTCGAGGACATCAGCGACGGCCGGCTGCTCATCGGCGACAAGGTCGTCAACAACATGGCGCCCAAGGATCGCGACATCGCCATGGTCTTCCAGAGCTACGCGCTCTACCCGCACATGACCGTGTACGACAACCTGGCGTTCGGCCTCAAGCTGCGCAAGATGGCCAAGGACGAGATCGATCGGCGCGTCAGGGAGGGGGCAGAGATCCTGGGCCTCGACAAGTACCTCGACCGCAAGCCGCGGGCCCTCTCCGGAGGACAGCGCCAGCGCGTGGCGCTCGGCCGGGCCATCGTGCGCGAGCCATCGGTGTTCCTGATGGACGAGCCGTTGTCGAACCTGGACGCCAAGCTGCGGGTCCAGACGCGGGCCGAGATCGCCCGGCTGCATCAGCGCCTCGGCACCACCACCATCTACGTCACCCACGACCAGGTCGAGGCCATGACCATGGGCGACCGCATCGCGGTCATGCGCGACGGCATCCTGCAGCAGGTCGGCACGCCACAGCAGCTGTACGACCACCCGGTCAACGTGTTCGTGGCCGGCTTCATCGGCTCACCGGCCATGAACTTCGCCAGCACCCGCACCGATGGATCGGACCTGGTGTTCGGCGGCCATCGGCTGGTCCTCGGCGGCGAGCAGGCTCGCGTGGTCGCCCAGCGACCGGCCGGTGCGGAGGTGCTGATCGGCTTCCGGCCGGAGCACCTCGAGATCGCCAACGGTCAGGACAGCGCGGTGCGCTTCAAGGCCGCGGTCGACGTGGTCGAATACCTGGGCAACGACGAGTTGATCCACGCCATGTCCGAGGGCCACGAGGTCGTCGCCCTCATCCCATCCAGCCATCGGGTGACCGTTGGGTCGCAGATCGAGTTCGCCATCCCGATGGACAAGCTTCACATCTTCGATCCGGGCTCCGAGAAGGCCCTGGCAGCCTAGCCACGGCCACTTCGGCTCAATGGGTGCGGACGCGGAGGCGGCGCACCGGCCACCAACAAGACAGGACGGAGGAACCCATGCGGAAGATCCGAATGCTGGCCCCGCTGATGGCGGGCGCCCTCGCCCTCGCGGCGTGCACCGGCGGCCCCAGCGGCAGTGCCGGCGCGGAGGTGCCGGCCGGGGACGGCACCATCGTCGTCACCTCGCTGTGGGGCGGAACCGAGCAGGAGGCCTTCGAGGCCGTGCTCGACGCCTTCAAGGAGAAGACCGGCATCACGGCCACCTACGAGGCCAACCGGACCGACTACGCGACGGTCCTGCGAAGCCGCATCACCGGCGGCAACCCGCCCGACGTGGCGATCATCCCCGGCATCGGGACGCTGCGCTCGCTGGCGCGTGACGGCTCTCTGATCTCGATCGCCGACCTCGGGTTGGACCAGTCCAGCTTCGAGGGCAACTACGCCCCGGGCATCCTGGATGTCGGCACCGTGGACAGCAAGCTGTACGGGATCATGGTCAAGCTCAACTCGAAGGCGACCATCTTCTACAGCCCCGATCGCTTCGGCGACATGGGCGTCCAGCCGGCCACGACGTGGGACGAGCTCACGACGCTGACCAACACCATCCGGGATGGTGGCCACATTCCGTGGGCGCTTGGTGCCCAAGACGGCTGGACCCTGACCGACTGGTTCGAGATCATGTACCTGAAGATGCATGGCACCGATGCCTACGACAAGCTCTTCAGCGCCGATGGTGACTGGACCGATCCGACCGTCCAGCAGACCATCGACAAGATGCTCGGCCTGCTGACCGACGAGAACATCGACGGTGGAGTCGACGGCTCGCTGGCGACCGCCTTCGTGGCCGCCGTGGCCAAGGTCTTCGGCACCAGCCCAACCTCGGAGATGTACTACGGCGGCGGCTTCGTCGGCGGCATCGCCACCGGCACCGACGTCAACCCCGATCTGAAGGGCAAGGAGGGCACCGCCATCGACTGGTTCGCCTTCCCGACCATCGACGGCAACGGCGAGGGCCTCGTCACCTATGGCGGCGACGTCATGGCGGCGCTGGTCAAGGATTCCGACGTTGCCAAGTTCATGGAGTACCTGACCACCGCCGAGGCCGGCCAGGTGTGGGCGGCCGGCGGGACCATCATCTCGCCGATCAAGGGCGTGGACACCAGCGTCTACCCGACGATCCTGATCCAGAACGAGGCCAAGCAGGTCACGTCCGCCACGGCGGTGCGGTTCGACGGCTCGGACCTCCTGCCTGGGACGGACCTCGGCGCGGTGCTGCAGTCCGCGTTGCGAGGTGAGGACATGGGTCCGATCCTCAGCCAGTTCCAGACCGACACCGCGGCGGCCTGGGCCAACGAGTAGCTGACCGTCGCGACGGGGAGGGGTGCCCAACCCCTCCCCGTCCATCTCACCGACTGGCGCGTACTGGGAAGGAGGGCTACATGACGGCGGGCACGCCTCCGATGACGCCGGCCACCGCGACCGGACCATCCGACAAGCAGGGCGGGGGCTTCAGTTGGGCCGCGCTCTTCTTCCTCGGTCCAGCGGGGCTCCTGCTGATCGTCTTCCTGGCCTATCCGACGCTCTACACCCTGGCCCTGAGCTTCAATCGCGGGCGCAACGGTCAGTTCAGCAACTGGGTCGGGCTGGACAACTGGATTCGCCTGTTCACCCAGGACCCCAACTTCCTCAAGCTCGGTTTCCCACC
>JADLBB010000210.1 GCA_020848055.1 Chloroflexota bacterium
ATCCGTTCGCCGGGCGCCACCTGTCGCGGAGCCGATAGCTGCCCCGTGCCCGCACCCACATGGCCGCCCAGGACGAGGAGCGCCGGGAGCAGGAGCAGGACTGGAATGGTCGCGATCCAATCGCGCCAGCGTCGCGGCTCATGCCGCGGCGCGGAGGGATCGGCGTTGGTGGCGGATGACGTGGCCCCGGACGCGGACCTGACCGACAGGGGCAGTGACTTGAAACGCATTCGTTTCCTCTGCTGCGGGTGCCTTCACGGTGGGCGTCGCATGACCCTACGGGTGTCAGCAGAGCCTCGAACATCCCCGATTCGGACCAATTGCAAGTGCGCAATGGTCCGGTCCGCTGGCGGACCTTGGTCCCAATCACCGCGGCTCGGATTCGATATGCTCCCGGCCAGATGAAGCCCTCCGCATCACCTTCCGGCCCGGGTGGCGAGATCGATGCTGGCCGCGTCGGACCGATCGATCCCTCGCGACTGAGCGTCGAGCAGCGCGAGGTCTTCGACCGCATCCGTGACTCGCGCGGCGACGTCGTCGGCCCATTCACCGTGCTGCTGCACGCCCCGGTGCTGGCCGACCACGTCCAGCGGCTGGGCGCCTACTTGCGCTACGAGACGCACCTCGAGCGTGACCTGGCCGAAGCCGCGGTGCTGGTGGTCGCGCGCGCATGGTCCAGCGAGTTCGAGTGGGCGGCGCACGAACCGATCGCCAGGGAAGCCGGCACGCCGGACGAGGTGGTCGAGACCATCCGGGCCGGCACCGCCTTCGAACGCCTACCCGATCGGTATCGGATCGTGTGCACCATTGCCCGGTCGCTCGCATGCCGCGAACGGATCGGCAGCGAAGAGTACGAAGCAGCCGTGGAACTGCTCGGAGTTCCGGCCCTGGTTGAGCTGACGGTACTGGTCGGCTATTACGTCATGCTCGCCATGACGCTCGCCACCCACCGCGTCGACGGTGCCGCCGAACGCTCCTGACAGAGAGGCGGCGTCCCTAGGAAACCCCCGCCGGTGCAGTCGGGGCGGCACGGCGCCCGGGGCGGGTGGAGTGAACGGCGCGCGAGCGCGCGTGCTCGGCCTCGATCTCGCGCATGCCCGCGGCAAAGAAGAACTCCGGCTGGCCGAATGCCGGCTGCAGGTCGTCCAGCCACGCGGCATCGGGATCGAAGCGCGCGAAGAACGGCCGGCCCACCCACTCGGGCCTGCGGGCCTGCAGGAAGCGCAGGGCGAAGACTTCCTCGGTGCCGATCAACGTCACGCCGTCTATGACCACCTTGCCCGGCGTGGCGCTCATCGACGGTCCGCGCACCGTGCGCGCCAGGCCCGACACCTTCGAGTAGGCATCACGGAAGATCCGCCAGCCACGGTCGAGCGGGACCTCGAAATAGTCGCGCGGACCGGTGTCGCGCTCGACGAACATGTAGTACGGGACGGCTCCAAGTCGAACCTGCTCGCTCCACATGCGCGCCCAGGTGTCGGCCTCATCGTTCACGTGGCGAATGAGCGGCGCCTGCGTGCGCACCACCGCGCCGGTCGCTATGACGCGCGCGATGGCTCGCTGCGCGACATCGGTCTCCAGTTCGCGAGGGTGGCTGAAATGCGCCATGAAAGCCAGGTGGCGGCCCGAGCGAACCACCTGCTCGAACAGCCTGAGGAGGTCGTCGGCGTCTGGATCGGTCAGGAAGCGCTGCGGCCAGAACGCCAGCGACTTGGTCCCGATGCGGATCGTGGTCACCCCTGCCAGATCGTCGCTGAGCAACGGCTCCACGTAGCGGCGCAGGAGCGTCGTGCGCATGACGAGCGGATCGCCACCGGTGATGAGCACGTTGCTGACGTCGGGGTGAGCGCGCAGGTAGCCGACGAGTTCGTCGGTCTCGCGCGCGGCGAACTTCATCTCGTCGATCCCGACGAACTGCGGCCAGCGGAAGCAGTAGGTGCAGTACGACAGGCAGGTCTGGCCCCGGCTGGGGAAGAACAGGACCGTCTCGCGGTACTTGTGCTGGATGCCCGCGATCGCACGACCACCCACCATCGGCACGTTGAGAGTGGACTGACCGGCAGGATGCGGATTCATGCCGAACTGGATCTGGCGCACGACCGACTGAATGTCAGATTGCGGTGCGCCGGCCTTCACGAGCCGATGAACCTGCTCGAAGTCGGCCGCGTGCAGCATCTCGCGCTGCGGGAACGTGAGCTGGAACATCGGATCGTCCGGGACGCGATCCCAGTCGATGAGCTCGTTGATCACGTAGCTGTTGACAGCGAAGGGCAGGACGTGCGCCGTCGCCCGGATTCCATCGATCTCGCTGCGCGGCATGCGCCTCAATTGCTCGATCTCGTCGAGGTGCTCCAGGCGATACAGCCTGAAGCGGTCGCCCGTGTCCGTGTGCAGCGTCAGTGCTCCGGTCCCGGACATATCTGGACGCCCGTGGTGGCCCGGCCGACCCGGTCGGTCGGATGCGACGTTGGAACTGCGCATCATCCGCTTCCCCCTGATTCCCCTGCAGGTTCCGGCGGCCTGCGGGCCGCCATAAACCCGATGCCAGAAGCGGCGATCTCTGCCAGCGCAGCGCTCAAACGATGAACGATGAGTTCAGACGAACTGCGCGTCGTGGGCTCGCTACCCCATTGGTACCAGTACCCGCCCACTTTACGCAGTACTGGTGGACATCACAAGCACTTCGGATCGTGATCATGGTCGGTTGTCGTTGCCATGGTGCACCACGCCGCAACCGATGATGGGGTTCGGAGCGGCCTGGTGACATGGACGGTCCTGTCGCACCAGTTGACCGTCGGTGACGGCCGGGCCTGGGTTGTGCGACATTCCACCGGTCGCACATCCAATTGAGGCAGCAGATGCATCCAGCCGATGGGGATCCCGCCAAGAAGTTGCCGCGTTCGGCGCTGATGCACGCCGCGGCCGGCGAGGTCCTGCCCGGCGGCACCTCCCGCAGCGTCCACCAGGGTCAGCCGCATCCGATCTACGCCGCGTCCGGCCGTGGCTGCGTCGTGACCGACGTGGACGGCAACCGCTACGTGGACTTCTACAACAACGCGACGTCGCTGATTCATGGACATGCTCACCCCCCGACGGTCTCCGCCATCACCGTGCAGGCTCGCAGAGGCACGGCCTTCGCACTGCCAGTCGAGAGCCAGATCGCGCTGGCCAGGTTGCTCCGCGATCGAATCGGCGGCGTCGACCAGGTCCGATTCGTCAACTCCGGCAGCGAGGCCGTACTCTTGGCCCTGCAGGTCGCGCGCGCCGTCACCGGACGTCCTGCCATCGCAAAGTTCGAGGGCCTCTATCACGGCAGCGCCGAAGCGGCGGAGGTCAGCCTGGACCCGGACCCGGACGCATGGGGCAGCCCGTCAGCTCCGGCCAGCGTGGCTTACACCCGGGGGACGCCGGCCGGGCTACTCGAGAACGTCGTCGTGCTGCCGTTCAACGACATCGAGGCAACCGAGGCCGGGCTGCGAGCCAATGCCGGCCGCCTGGCGGCCGTCCTGCTCGACGTCATGCCGATGAGGCTCGGATTCATCGCGGCGGACCGTGACTGGGTCGCTGCTGTCCGCCGCCTGACCCGCGAGCTGGGCATCCTGCTCGTGGCCGACGAGGTGGTCACCTTCAGGCTGGAGGCCGGCGGCGGGCAGGCGGTGCATGGCTACAGCGCCGACCTGACGATACTTGGCAAGATCATCGGCGGTGGCCTGCCGGTCGGTGCCGTGGCAGGTCCGCGGGACATCATGCACGCGTTCGACGACAGCGGTGGGCGCGCGTTGGTTCCAAACGCGGGCACCTTCAACGCCAACCCGTTGACCATGGCGGCGGGCCTCGCGGCCATGCGGGCCTATGGGCCGGCCGAGATCAGTCGCATCAACCAGCTTGGAGGCACGCTGCGCGCGCGCCTCGACGCGGGCCTCGCAGAACTCCATGCTGCCGCCCACGTGACCGGGGCGGGATCCCTGTTTGGAATCCACATGACCGATCGTCGCTACCGCGACTATCGCAGCTATTGGCGGGCTCACGTGGCCGATGGCGACGCCAGGCGCCGTCAGCGAATGCTGCACGACGACCTGCGTCAGCGAGGCTTCCTGCTCACCACGGCCGGCGTCGGCGCCCTCTCGACCGCGATGTCGGAAGGGGAGGTCGATGCGTTCGTCGCCGCCGTGATGGAGACGGTACAACGCATGGGCGGGATGGGTTCACCCGCGGCCCACGGGTCGGCCCCTGGTACCTCGGCCGTCTAGTTCCGAGCGA
>JADLBB010000211.1 GCA_020848055.1 Chloroflexota bacterium
CCGCGTCGTGCGTGGCGTGGTCGACGGCGAGCCGCTGGAACAGCGCGTGCTGTTCGTGGCGTTTGCCAACGGCGAGTACTACGGCGGCGGCATGCGCATCGCACCGGGCGCCCGGCCCGATGATGGATGCCTTGACCTGTGCATCGCTGGCGACGTGTCGCGGCTGACCGCCTTGCGCCAGCTCGGCAACCTGTACCGCGGAACGCACGTGCACCATCCGGCCGTCACGTTGCGGCAGGCCACGTCGATCACGCTCGATGCCGACGCACCCACGCCGGTCCACCTCGACGGTGAGCCGTTCGGAACCCTGCCGCTGCACGTCGAAGTCGTGCCCGGAGCCCTGACCATCGCCGCGTCCGCCGCTACCATGGGCACGTGACGCACGTGACCGAGGACATCGGAGTCGGATCGAGCCTGCGCGGCCGCGATGGACGGCGCATAGGCACGGTCGACGCGACGTTCGCCGACTACCTGCTGGTGCGAACCGCCGGCCTGCTGCCCATCGATCTGTACGTGCCGCGCGTGGATGTGACGCTGGTGGCTCATCAACCCACCGTCGGCGTGGACCGCGAGGAGGCCCACCAGCAGTGGCATCGACCGCTCAAGCGAGCGCCTCACCCCGACTGATCCCCCCGGGAAGAAGGCCCGATGCGGTATGCTGAAACGCGCATGAACGACACCGATGTGATCCAGCCGCTCAACGGCCGGCCCCCGTACGAGCCCGGCGACGCCGACGCGTTCTACGCCCACGTCGGTACCGGCGGAAAGGTCGAGGCGGACGACTGGATGACCGATGACTACCGGGCGGCAGTGCTCAAGTTCGTCGAGATGCACGCCAACTCGGAGCTCATGGGCGTACTGCCCGAGCGCGACTGGATCATGCGTGCGCCCACGCTGCGCCGGAAGCTGGCGCTGACCTCCAAGATCCAGGACGAGGTCGGCCACGCGCAGTTGCTGTACCGCGTGGCCGAGGACCTTGGCAAGCCTCGCGCCACCATGCTGGCCGACCTGCTCGCTGGCAAGACCAAGTTCCACAACGTCTTCCACTATCCGACCCGCTCCTGGGCCGATGTCGGCATCATCGCCTGGCTGGTGGACGCCGCCGCGATCGTGTCGCAGCAGGCCCTGCGCGACTCTTCCTACGCGCCTTACGCGCGCACGATGCGCAAGATCTGCTGGGAGGAATCGGTCCACGTCATGCACGGCCGCGACGTGGTCCTGACCATGATGAGCGGCACCGACGCCCAGCGCGCCATGGTCCAGGAGGCACTGGACCGATGGTGGGGCCCGCTGATGCAGATGCACGGCCCGCCGACCGATCCGGCGAAGGACAAGGACCTGCACTGGGGCATCAAGGCCAAGGGCAACGAGCAGTTGCGCCAGGAGTTCCTGTCGATCTACGTTCCCCGCATCCGGGAGATCGGCCTGCGCATCCCGGACCCCGCCCTGCGGCTGGATGAGACAACGGCTCGCTGGGTGTACACCGAGCCCGACTGGGACGAGCTGCGATCGGTCGTGACCGGGCACGGGCCGGCGTCGCAGTCGCGCCTCGAGTTCCGGCGCGTCAACTACGCCGCCACGCAGTGGGTTCGCGACGCCATCATGGGGAACGCCGCCGCAGCCTGAGCCACGGGCCGCGACCCACGCCTGACGAGTCGCGCCGCAGCGCGGTACTCTCTGGAGCGACATGAGCGATCTGCAAGCCGAACGGGTGTGGGAGGTCTTCCGCCAGGAGGCCGAGGGTGACCCGATGATCCACTCGGGCAACGTCAACGCGCCCGACGAGGAGCTCGCGCTGCACTACGCGCGCGAGTTCTACAGCAGGCGTGGGGAATCACAGCGGCTGTGGGTGGTGGCGCGCGACGCGATCGCCGAGCTGGACGACCCCGACCTCCTGCGGCCGCCGTTCGATCGCAGCCACAAGCGCCCGGGCGGCTACATCATCAAGCACAAGCTAGAGGCGGCCAAGCAGCGCGCGTCACGCGCGGACGCGACCGAATGAGCGACCTCCAGCCGGCCCTGGCACAAGCGCTGGCTGAGTTGCTGCTGGCCACGGCCGACGACGAGTTCGTCATCGGCTTCTGGGACTCCGAGTGGACTGGCATCGCGCCGATGATCGAGGAGGACGTGGCGACCAGCTCGATAGCGCAGGACGAGATCGGCCATGCACGGGCCCTGTACGAGATGCTGGCCACACTGACCGATGCCGATGCCGATGCCATCGCCTTCGGGCGCGAGTCCGACGCCTACCGACATGCGTCCCTGCTCAACCATCCGTGCCGCGACTGGGCGTTCAGCGTCGCCCGTCGCTACCTGTACGAGACGGCGGATGCGGTGCGGCTCGCGGCCCTGGCCGGCTCGGCGCACGAGCCGCTGGCCCAGCTGGCCGCGAAGATGCGACGAGAGGAGACCTATCACCTCCTGCACGTCGACGCCTGGCTGCGCCGCCTGGCCGAAGGTGCACCGGACGGACGCCAGCGCCTGGCCGCGGCCCTGAGCGAGTTGTGGCCCGACGCACAGGACGTCTTCGCGCCGCTGGCGGGGGAGGCCGCGCTGGTCGCTGAGCGGGTGCTGCCCGAGTCGATGCCGGCGCTGCGCGCAGCCTGGCTGTCGCGCGTGCGCCCGATCCTCGAGCCGATAGCCGGTGCGCTGCCGGACGTGGCGCCTTCGCCTAACGGACGCACCAGGCGGACCGAGGACTTCGCCTGGCTGCACGGCGAGTTCACGCTTGTCGCGCGCTCGCAGGCAGGAGCCACGTGGTGAGCGCTGCCGAAGGGCGTATCTGGGAGGAGTTGCGACACATCGCCGACCCGGAGATCCCGGCCATAAGCCTGGTGGATCTCGGCGTCATCGGTGCGGTGTCGGTCGCGGACGGCCGTGCGCGGGTGGAGCTGCTGCCGACGTTCGTCGGTTGCCCGGCCGTCGAGATGATGAGGCAGCAGATTGGCGAACGGATCGGGGCGCTGGGAGTGGCTGAGCAGGTGGAGGTGAACATCGTCTTCAGCCCGCCCTGGACGAGCGAGCGGATCACCGCGGCCGGTCGCGAGAGCCTGCGACGCAGCGGGTTCGCGCCGCCGCACGTTGGGCCATCGGTACCGTCACCGGCTTCCGGGCTGGACGAGCTGGCCGTCCTGCCCATCGCCGAATGCCCGTACTGCGGTTCGCACGACACGACGCTCGACAACCCGTTCGGTCCGACCCTGTGCCGCGCGATCTACCACTGCGCCAGTTGCAACCAGCCGTTCGAGCAGATGAAGCGTGTGTAGGTCCGGCCATGCGCTACCCTTCGGTGCATGACGATCGACCCCGACGAGATCGCGCAGGGCAGCGCCGACCACCTGGCCGCGATGCGGCACAGCGCCGCCCACATGATGGCGGCCGCGGTGCTGGAGCTGTTTCCCGATGCGAAGCTCGGCATCGGCCCGGCCATCCGTGACGGGTTCTACTACGATTTCGACCTTCCGCGGCCGCTGACCCCGGCCGACCTCGAGCAGATCGAGGCAGGCATGCGCCGCCAGCAGGCCAAGGGCCTGGCATTCGAGCATTCGCGCGATGTCCCGCGGGCCGAGGCCATCGCAGAGCTGCGCGGCAGGGGCCAGCCGTTCAAGGTCGAGATAGTGGAGGACCTCGACCCCGCGCAGGGGCCGACCGTCAGCTTCTATCGCCACGGGACCTTCGAGGACCTGTGTCGCGGCGGCCACCTGGAGTCCACGAAGGACCTCGGCGCCTTCAAGTTGCTCAACACCGCCGGCGCCTACTGGCGTGGCGACGAGACCCGACCGATGCTCCAACGCATCTATGGCACCGCCTGGGACACGCAGGCAGACCTGGATCGGCACCTGTGGCGCTTGGAGGAGGCCAAGAAGCGGGATCATCGCAAGCTGGGTCGCGAGCTCGACCTGTTCACCTTCCACCCCGAGTCGCCGGCCGCACCGTTCCTGCACCCCAAGGGCATGGCGATCTGGCGAGCGCTGGAGGACTGGTCGCTCGAGGTGCGCCGGTCCGGCGGCTTCAGCGAGGTTCGCACCCCGAGCCTGGTGCGCAAGGAGCTGTGGGAGACGTCGGGCCACTGGGCCAACTACCAGGACAACATGTTCGTCATGGACGACTACGACCACGTCTCCGGCCTCAAGCCGATGAACTGCCCGGAGGAGATCCTGATCTACCGCACCCGGGCCCGGTCGTATCGGGATCTGCCGATCCGCTTCAGCGACTACTCGGTCCTGTTCCGCCGCGAACGGACCGGCGTGCTGGCCGGCATGTTCCGCGTGCGCCAGTTGACCCAGGACGACTCGCACGTCTTCTGCCGCGAGGACCAGGTGGACGACGAGCTGCGCCTGGCGCTGTCGCTGGTGCGCAGGCAGTACGCGCCGTTCGGCTTTGAGCCGCGCGCGAAGCTCGCCACGAGGCCCGAGAAGCGGATCGGCTCCGACGAGTTCTGGGAGCGGGCCGAGGAGCAGCTGCGGGTCATCCTGGATGGGGATGGCATGCCGTATGCGCTGGATCCGGGCGGCGGCGCGTTCTATGGCCCGAAGATCGACATCTTCATCGAGGATGCCCTGGGACGCGAGTGGCAGATGGCCACCATCCAGGCCGACTACCAGTTGCCGCAGCGCTTCGACCTGGAGTACCGCGCCGCCGACGGTGGCTTCGAGCGGCCGGTGGTCGTGCATTACGCGATCTACGGCTCCTTCGAGCGGTTCATCGGGATCATCACCGAGGAGTACGCCGGCGCCTTCCCGCTCTGGTTGGCGCCCGTCCAGGTGGTGGTCGTGCCGATCGCCGATCGGCACCTCGATTACGCCGAGTCGGTGCGCTCCGCGCTGGCGGCCGCGGGACTGCGGGCGGAGGTGGACGCGCGCTCCGAACGGATGCAGGCCAAGCTGCGCGAGGCGCAGGAGGCCAAGGTGCCGGTCATGGTCGTGGTCGGGGACCGGGATGTCGAGGCCGGGGCGGTCTCGCCGCGCCTGCGCACCGGCGAGTCGACGCAGGGCGTGCCGCTCACCGACTTCGTGGCGGACCTTCGTGCGCGAGCGGACGCTCGCGAGCTCTGGCCGGCGCCGACATCGGATGGCTGAGGCGACGTTCGAGGGCGTTGCCCCGCAGGTTTGTGCGCCACCCGCACGAACGCGACCAGTGGGTGCTGGGCGCGCCCGCCGATGTGCCATCCAGGCACGCATCGGCGCAGCAAGCGGTTGCGCCGGGCTGAAACGTGCCTTCGCTTGGCGCGAGTGTGTCGCCCCCGCAAGTTCCGGCCATGCAGGCGTGCTCGATCCGCGGATGTTGGCCGATGCGTGTCTCCGCGGCACATGCGCGGCGAGCCAACGAACCCAGTGAGGAAGATGCGTGGGATCGGTCAACTTGCGCTGCGCTCCACCGACCCGATGCGCGTCGCCGAGTTCTATGAGGCCGCCTTCGGCTTCCGCCGCCTGGCTGCCGATGACGACGGCGCCGACCTGGAGTTGAACGGCTTCGAATTGAGCTTCCGCCGCGGCGAGCAGGCAACGCGCGACGGCATCCAGATCGGCTTCAAGGTCGAGGCCGCCGCCGAGGTCGACGCCTGGGCCCAGGAGCTCGGGCGCCGCGGTTTCGCCCTGGCCGCTCCGCCGTCGGGTGACCGATGGGATGGCTCCCGGTCGTTCCGCCTGGCCGATCCCGACGGGCGGCAGGTCGCTGTCTTCTACGACTACCCCGACGGTCGTCGCGCCTGACGATGCGCACCCCGCCGACCGACGCAACCAACCGCTGAGCTTCTTGCGGACCTTGTCCCGGTTCGCCTCGACGAAGGAGTGGATGCGGGTCGAGCCGGAGGGACATCAGAAGGCGACGAAGCCCAGGACGTTGATCACCCAGATCCCGTACGCGTGCACGACGATCCCGATGACGACCGCGACGCGCAGCAGCCAGTCGACGCGATCGCGGTAGGCCAATCCGAGCAGCAGGAGCAGCAGCGGAACGACGTCGAGGATGCGCCGATATCCAAACTGGGCGAAGCCCCACGATCCCCACATGAGGTCGGGCAGGATGATGAGCCCGACGCTCAGCCACAGCCAGGGGACGTACCGGCCCCGGGCCAGGACGGCGAGGAACAGGAAGGGCGCGGTAAGCAGGAGCGAGGTCCCGTTCCAGGAAGGCCGCAGGAACGGAGCCTGCGCCACGACCGTGAACCCGCCCACGAGGATCACCTCGAGGTGACGCGGGATGTAGCCGAGGGACATGAGCCCCTCGCTGAACCATGGCTCATCGGTGATGAGGCCCGTCTCACCGGACGGGATGTGCGCGTAGCCGAAGTCGAACGGCGACCCGAAGCGGGCGAGGTTGTACCAGGCCAGCCCGGCGGCCACGATGCCAGCGCCCGCCACGAGCCACGCATGCTCCCGGCGCAGGCGCCAGCCATCGGCGGGACGCCAGGCGTAGAGCGCGGCAAAGGCGGGGAGCGCCAGGCCGACCGGCACGCGTGATCCGGCGGCCAGCCCGAGCAGCAGGCCGGCGCCGACGGCCGGGCCTGCGCGCACCGCGACGTTGAGCCCGGCGAGACCGAACATGACCGCGCACAGCTCGGCGTAGTGGTGCGGACCGGCCATCCCGGCCACCCACCAGTGGGTCGTCAGTCCGAACCCGCCAACGAGCCAACGACGGGTTGCCGGCGCCACGCCCCAGCCGAGGAGGAGCCAATAGGCGAGTACGACGTTGATCGCGCCGACCACGCTGGCGTAGACGTTCCCGTTGAGCTCTCCGAACGGAGTCCCGGGCCCGGTGAGCAGCGCCGCCGGGATGAGGGTGAGCGCGGGGACCGGCGGCAAGGGCACGTACTGGCCGCCTCCGGGTCGCGGCACGAGTTCGAGCCACGGCCGGTCCTCGATCAGCCAGAGGCGCCCGGAGAGGAACGCCTCGGCCAGTGGCGGCCACATGTCGCCGTGGACCGGCGGCCCGGTGACCCAGTACAGCGCGAGGGCCGCAAGGCCGAACAGCGTGGCCTCGACCGCCGGTCGGTCGAGCACGCCTGGAGCCGCTCGGAGGACGCCCGTCGAGGTGGCGTTGGCCGTCATCGGTCGTGCATCAGAGCAGGCTCCGTTCGTTGACCATCTGTTCGGTATCGGTGTATCATGCCGCGGCATTTCGCGTACGTTGCAGGGCCACCCGTCCGTGACCGGCAGGTGGTCTTGTTGTTGAAGGAGAGCAGACACTGGCAAGGGACCTTCGCGTCAATGAGATGATCCGGATCCGCGAGGTGAGGGTCATCGACGATGCGGGCGAACAGCTCGGCGTGATGCCCACCAACCGCGCGCTCGCCCTCGCACTGGAGAAGGGGCTCGACCTCGTCGAGGTGGCGCCCACCGCCGTCCCGCCGGTCTGCCGCATCCTCGACTACGGCCAGTACAAGTACGAGCTGCAGAAGCGCGAGCGCGAACAGAAGAAGAAGCAGAAGTCGCAGACCTTCAAGGAGGTGCGGCTGGGCGTCAAGGTTGACGTCCACGACCTCCAGACCAAGGCACGACGTGCGGCCGAGTTCCTCGATCATGGGGACCGGGTCAAGGTCACGGTCCGCTTCCGCGGGCGAGAGATCAGCCACGCCAATCTAGGACGCGACCTGCTGATGCGGACGGCCGAGCTCCTTACCGAGCACGGCACCATCGAGCGACAGCCACTGCTCGAGGGTCGCAGCATGTTCATCGTGATGGCTCCGCTCGAGAAGCGAGCCGAGAAGAAGACGGATGCCGACGGCGATGCGCCGGCGGAGGAGACCATCGGCGACGCGGTTGCCGCCAGGGGAGTTGCTGCCAAGGCGGCTACCACCACGGCGGCCGAGGCGCCGGCGCAGCAGGGAACGTGACGAATCCATGCCCAAGATGAAGACCCACAAGGGAACCGCCAAGCGCTACCGGAAGACCGGCTCCGGCAAGTGGATCCGGCCCAAGGCCTGGCGCGGCCACCACCTCGAGATCAAGTCGAGCCGCCGCACGCGTCGCTACGCGGGCAAGACCATAGTGTCCGACGCGCAGGTCGGCCAGCTCGAACGCCTCATGCCCTACGCCGGCAAGGGAAAGTAGCCGATGGCCAGGGTCAAGCGCGGCGTCACCGCGCACCGCCGCCATCGTCGGCTGCTGAACCAGGCCGAGGGGCGTCGCGGCACGCGCTCGACGCTCGTCCGGCCGGCACGCGAGGCGCTCATCCACGCGCTCGTCTACGCCTACCGTGACCGCCGCGATCGGAAGCGCGACATGCGCCGGCTGTGGATCGAGCGCATCAACGCGGCGTCACGCCAGCACGGCCTGCCGTACGGGCGGTTCATCCACGGCCTGAAGGTCGCCGGCGTGGAAGTCGATCGCAAGGTGCTCGCCGACCTGGCCGTCCGGGAGCCCGCTGCCTTCGCTGCCATGGTCGACACGGCCAGGGCGTCCTTTACCAGCTGACCGGCGCCGCGTTCGCGCCGGTCCCGACGACCCCTCCCGAGAAACCGGGACGGGGTCGTTCCATTTCACCGATCATGTCGCACAGCCGATGAACCTCACCACCAGACTCGAGACCCTGCGCACCAGCGCCATCGACCGCCTTGCCGCGGCCGGCGACGTTGCCGCGGTCGAGCGTCTGCGCTCCGACCTGCTGGGTCGCACCGGTGAGCTCACGATCCTGCTGAAGGACCTCGGCACGATCCCCATCGAGGATCGGCCGTCGGTCGGACGGCTGGCGAACGAGGTGCGCGGAGCCTTGGAAGCGGCCATCGACACCCGCCTGGCCGCCATGCGCGAGACGGCGCTGGAGGCGCGCCTCGCCGACGAGGCGTTCGACATGAGCCTGCCAGGCCGCCCTCGTGCGGTCGGGCACCTGCACCCGATCCTGACGCTCATTCGCGACCTGCGCGAGATCTTCCATGCCTTCGGGTTCGAGGTGTTCGAGGGGCCCGAGATCGAGACCGAGGAGTACAACTTCGAGCTGCTGAACATCCCACCGGACCACCCGGCGCGCGACCTGTGGGACACGCTGTACGTGGCCGAGCCGGGGAGCGTGGAGGCGGGAGCCTCGCGGCCTGCGGCCGATGGCACCATCCTGCGCACGCACACCTCTCCGGTGCAGGTGCGGGCCATGCGCGCGCTCGACCCTCCCATCCGCGTGCTGATGCCCGGCCGCTGCTTCCGCTACGAGGCCGTCGACCCGAGCCATGGCTTCGAATTCTTCCAGGTCGAGGGCCTGGTGGTCGACCGCGACACGAGCCTTGCCGACCTCAAGGGCATGCTCGAGGAGGTCGCCCGCGCGCTCTACGGGCGTGGCGTGCGCACGCGCTTCCGGCCCGGCTACTACCCGTTCACCGAGCCGTCGGTGGCGTTCGACATCGGCTGCCTGGTCTGTGGGGGCGAGGGCTGCCCGGCGTGCGGGCGATCCGGTTGGATGACGATCCTGGGAGCCGGCATGGTTCACCCGGTGGTGTTGCGGGCCGGCGGCCTTGATCCAGCCGAGTACCAGGGCTACGCGTTCGGCATGGGACCGGACCGCATGACCATGCTGCGCCACGGCATCGGCGATATCAGGCTGTTCTTCAGCGGCGACCTGCGCTTCGTGACCCAGTTCGTGGAGGGACGCTGAGGTGCGCGTCCCGCTCTCCTGGCTGCGTGACTATGTCGACGTCAGCATGTCGCCACGCGAGCTCGCCGACGCGCTGACGATGCGCGGCATGGAGGTCAGCGACATCGAGGTGGCAGGGGCCGATTGGAGCGGCGTCGTGGTCGGACGCCTGCTCGAGGTGCGCCGCCACCCGAACGCCGACACGCTGTGGCTGACGCGCGTCGACCTCGGGACGGCCGGCGGCGAGGTTGAGATCGTGTGCGGAGCGCAGAACCTGGAGGTCGGCCAGTTGGTGCCGGCGGCATTGCCGGGAGCGGTGTTGCCCGGCGACCGGCGCATCGAGCGCAGCAAGATCCGGGGCGAGATCAGCAACGGCATGCTGTGCAGCGCGATCGAACTGGGCATCGGGACCGATGCGGATGGCATTCACATCCTCGGCCATGGCGACGACCTGCCCCTGGGGCAGCCGCTGGCCGAGGCGATCGGCGAGATCGTGCTCGACGTCGACGTCAAGCCGAACCGTGGCGACGCCCTGTCGATGGTCGGCCTGGCCCGCGAGATCGCCGCGTTCACCGGCGGCGAGCTGCGAATGCCCGCGGCGACGATCATGGAATCGAGCGAGCCGGCCGAGGCGCACGTCTCGGTGCAGATCGACGCGCCGGACCTCAACCCGCGCTTCGCGGCGCGTTGGCTGGACGGCGTGGCCAACGGACCATCGCCGGACTGGATGCAGCGCCGCCTGCTGGCCGCCGGCATGCGACCGATCAGCGCCGCGGTGGACGTGACGAACTACGTCATGCACGAGCTCGGGCAGCCGATGCACGCGTACGACGCCGATACCGTGCCGGACGGCCGGATCGTGGTGCGGCGAGCAAGAGCAGGGGAGCGGCTGCTGACGATCGACCACGTTGAGCGCGAACTGGATGAGCGGATGCTGGTCATCGCTGACCGAGATCGGCCCATCGGCCTGGCGGGGATCATGGGTGGTGCCGAAACCGAGGTGTCCGAACGGACGCGGCGCATCATCCTCGAGGCGGCCATCTTCCACGGCCCCACCATTCGCAACACGGCGCGCCGGCTCGGCCTGCGCTCCGAGGCGAGCATGCGCCATGAGAAGGGCATGGGCCACGACCTGCCACGCCTCGCCGCCGATCGCGCGGCGCGCCTGCTGGCCGAGATGACCGGCGCGTCAGTGGCGCGCGGGATCGTCGACAACGACCCGGCACCGAGGCTGCCGATGCAGATCGAGGCCTCGATCGCATCCATCGGCCGGCTGCTCGGCCTGGAACTCGACGCGGCGCGGGTGAGATCGCTGCTCGAACCCCTCGGCTTCGGCGTCGACGGCGACGGCGACATCCTGGCAATCGTCGTTCCGTCGCACCGCCTCGATGTCGCGGTCCCGGCGGACGTGGCCGAGGAGATCGCCCGCGCGTACGGCTACGATCGCATCGTCGGGCGGCTGCCGAGCGCTGCCCTTCCGGCGTACCGGCCCGACCCGAGTGGACCGCGACAACTTGTTCGCCGCGTCCTGGCCGGGCTGGGACTGGACGAGGTGGTCGGCCATGCGCTGGTCGGCGCGGACGACCTGGAGCGCACCCGGCTGGACCCGTCGGGCGCTGACCTCATTCGCCTTCACAACCCGCTGAGCCCCGAACACTCGATCCTGCGACCGTCGATGGCGCCGTCGCTGCTGTCCGGCCTGGCCGAAAACGCCAGGCACCGCCAGCCCGATGCGTGGCTGTTCGACCTGGGCAAGATCTACTGGTACCACCCGGGTCCACCGACGCCACGCGAGCAGGCGTCGGAGACGGCCGGCACGGGTCGCTACGAGTCGTGGGAGCTGGGCATCGCCCTGTCCGGCAGGGCCGCGGCCGGCTATCCCGGCGAACCGCGCCACCATGCCGACGTTGCGGACCTGAAGGGCATCGTTGATGCCCTGCACGATGCCATCGGGGCTCCACGGCCCTCCTATCGCGCCGAGGAGCCAGATCGACGACATCCCCACCGCCACCCGGGACGCACGGCCCTCATCGTGGACGCCGCGGGCCGTGCGTATGGCTCCCTGGGCGAGGTGCATCCGCGGGTCGCCGAGGCATGGGGCATCGGCGGGCGACCCGTGGACGCCTCGATCGCGATCGATCGCCTGCTCGCCCTCGCACCATCGGTCCGACGGTCGACGCCGATTCCATCGGCGCAACCCATCGACCGCGACCTGGCCATCGTGGTGGACGACGCGGTGCCCGCCGGCGACGTGCTGCGCGTGGCCAGCACCTCCGCCGGGCCGCTGCTGGCTGGCCTGCACCTGTTCGACGTCTACCGCGGCGACCAGGTTGGTCGGGGCCGCGTCAGCTACGCGCTGGCGTTTCGCTTCCAGCCAACCGGAGCCGGGGACGAGGCTGCCGTCGAGAAGTCGCTCAACAAGGTTCGGGGTTCGCTTCGCCACCACCTGGGGGCCGAGATCCGCTGACGGTTGTCGGGGCTTGCGACAGGCTGGTACCCTTGCGGCCGCCCGAGCACCGATTCGACGCGCTCAGGCCCGATGCTGGAGGTGCGCCTGGTGGAGATCCTTGCCCGACTGAGCTGGGTTGACCTGGCCCTCGTTGCGATCATGGCCGCCGGCGTGTTCGTCGGGTTCACGCAGGGCATGATCCGATACATCCTCAACGCGGTCGCCGTGCTGGTGGCATTCGTGCTGGCCGCCCAGCTCAAGGGCCCTCTGGTGGACCTGCTCGGCTTCTGGGAGGCGTTTTCGCCCGAAGGAAGGCAGCTGCTCATCTTCAACCTGCTGTTCGCCGCGTTCCTGGTCGGCGGATTCTTCGCGGTCCGCGCGTTGTACCACCGTGGCAAGATGCCGATCGCTCGTCAGCTCGATGAACTCGGCGGCGCGGTCTTTGGCCTGCTGTGGGTGGTGCTCATCGTGTGCTTCACGCTCGTCGTGCTCGACAGCTTCTTCGAGGGCGGCGGACAGACCGGTGGCTGGGTCAAGGCCGTGTACGAGGCACTGAACGGCTCGATCATCGTCGAGTTCCTGCGTGCGACGGTCCTCCCGGTGGCTGGCTTCCTGGTGCGGCCGTTCATCCCGAGCGAGGTGACCGACTTCATCCCGTCGTTGCGATGACCGCCCTGGCGGCCGGGCCCCTGGTGCTGCCCAGCCGCGCCTGGTTCGACCGTCCTGCACTCGAACTGGCCCACGACCTGCTGGGCTCGCGCCTGGTCCATGACAGCGTCGATGGGCGTGTGGGTGGGCGCATCGTGGAGGTGGAGGCGTATCGTGGACCGGAGGACCGTGCGGCGCACTCGTCGCGCGGTCGCACGCCACGCACCGAGACCATGTTCGGCGAGCCAGGACACCTGTACGTGTACCTCGTCTACGGCCTGCACCACTGCATGAACGTGGTGGCCGGCCCGGGTGGAAAGCCGGAGGCCGTCCTGATCCGCGCTCTCGCCATCGACGAGGGAATCGAGCTGGCCCGGCAGCGCCGCGGCATGAACGATGATCGTCGTCTCGCATCCGGCCCGGGCAATGTCGGCAGGGCGCTGGGCGTGGACCGCAGCCTGGATGGCACCGACCTGCTGGTTGGCCCGGTCCGCCTCGAGCCCGGCGCGCGGGTCAGCGCCATCTCCGCCGGGCCTCGCATCGGCGTCGATTATTCGGGGCCCTGGGCCGCTCAACCCTGGCGATTCTGGATCACCGGTGACCCGCACGTCTCGCGCCGCTGACCCGGAAACCGGCGCCGCCGCGGACCCCGACACGCTCAGAGCCCTCGAGTTTGGTGCCATCGTCGAACGCCTCGCGAGCCTGACGGGGTTCGAGCCGTCGCGCGAACTGGCCTCAGCCACCATTCCGGTCGCGCACGCGGCGCACGTCGGACTGCTGAACGACCAGACCGACGAGGCGGATCGCCTGCTGGACGACCAGGCCCAGGCGAACATCGGCAGCGCGAGGGACATCCGCGCCGCGCTTGACCGCGCATCGCGTGGTGGACGCCTGACGCCTTCCGACCTGCTCGAGATCGGCGACACCCTGGCGGCCACCGAGCGCTTCGCCGCTCGCCTGAAGGGTTGGAACGGTCCGCACCTTGGCGAAGTGCGGGCGACGCTCGATCCGGCGCCCGAGCTGGCGGAACGCATCGCGCGCAGCGTCGACGAGGGCGGAGAGATACTGGACGGCGCGTCGGCCGAGCTGGCATCCATCAGGAAGCGGATGCGCACCGCCCAGGACCGGGTCCGGGAGCGGCTGGCCGCCATGCTGCGGTCGTCGGCGCTGGCCGGCCTCATCGGCGAACCGATCGTCACCATCCGCGACGGGCGCTACGTCATCCCGATCCGGGTCGAGGCCAAGGGCCGCGTCAAGGGCATCGTCCACGACCAGAGCGCGTCGGGGGCGACGCTGTTCATCGAGCCGCTCGGAGTGGTGGACCTGAACAACGCGTGGACCGAGGCGACGCTGGCCGAGACCGCAGAGATCGAGCGGATCCTCGACGAGCTGTCGGCCGCCGTCGAGGCGCGCGCCGGTTCCCTGCGTGACAGCCTGGCTGCCCTGGCCCGCGCGGACCTGTGGCTGGCGCGCGCTCGGCTGGCGTCGGCGATGGACGCCGTGCGGCCGGCCGTTTCGACCGACGCGGTGGAGCTGCTCTCGGCGCGGCATCCGCTCATCGGCGAGGGCGTGGTGCCGATCGACCTGCGACTCGGCGACCGGTTCGGGTACCGCGCCCTGGTGGTGACCGGCCCGAACACCGGCGGCAAGACCGTCTCGCTCAAGACCCTGGGCCTGCTGGCGCTGATGCACCAGGCGGGGTTGCGGGTGCCGGCGGCGGACGGTGCGCGGCTACCGGTGTTCACATCGGTCATGGCCGACATCGGAGACGAGCAGAGCATCGCCCAGTCGCTGTCCACCTTCTCCAGCCACCTGCGCAACATCGTGCGCTTCGTGGCCGATGCCGGACCGGGCTCGCTCGTGCTGCTCGACGAGGTCGGTGCCGGGACCGATCCGGCCGAGGGCTCCGCCTTGGCCATGGCGGTCGTGGCGCATCTGGTCGATGCCGGGGCCATGGTCGCAGCCACGACGCACTACGCCGAGCTCAAGACGTTCGCCACCGAGCATCCGAACGTCACCAATGCCGCGGTCGAGTTCGACGTCGCCACGTTGCGGCCGACATACAGGCTCACGATCGGACTGCCGGGCAAGAGCCAGGCCTTCGCCATCGCCGAGCGCCTCGGGCTGCCAGCTGGCATCTTGGCCGACGCTCGTGCTCGCATCTCGGTCGAGCACGCCACGATGGAAGAGGCCCTCGCCGCCATCGCCAGCGCGCGCGACGAGCAAACGCGAGCGCTGGAGGCTGCCAGCAGCGAGTTGGCGACGGCAGCCGGAGAACGCAAGCTCGCCCGCGAGGGGGTCGCTCGTGCGCGGACCGAGGCGCGGGCCATCCTGGCCGATGCGCAGCACGCCGCCGATCAACTGCTGGCGCGCGCCGAGCGTGAGGTCGCCGATCTGCGCCGCGAGGTCACGCGCCAGCGCAATCTTGGCGGTGGCCGTCACCGGCCCGACGGCGAAGCGCTGTCCGCCCTCGGACGGCAGGCAACGCGGGCGCGCGAGGGACTGTCAGTCACCGATGCGGCGCCGGTTGGGCTCGAGCCGCAAGCGGGCTTGGCTCCAGAGGCGCGCGTCGGCATGTGGGGTCGCTCGCGCACGCTGGGGACGGCAGGCCGCATCGTCGAGATCAGCGGCCGGACCGGTCGGGTGACGCTCGAGACCGATGGCGCGCGCCTGGTGATCCCGGCCGATGACGTCGAGGTCACGTCGGAGCCCGCGAGTGGACCGACGCCACGCGACTCCGAGGCCGAGGAACTCCGGCGTCGTGCCGCCGCGCGCGTATCGCCGACCCTCAACCTGCAGGGCCAGCGCGTCGAGGAGGCCATGGAATCCTTGACCGCCTATCTCGATGACGTGCTGCTCGCCGGCCTGGATGCGGTCACCATCATCCATGGCGTGGGCACCGGCGCCATCCGTCGCGCCGTGCGAGAGGCCCTGCGCGAGCATCCAAGGGTTCGAGGATTTCGTGGCGGCCGCAAGGAGGAGGGCGGCGAGGGGGCCACGGTGGTCGATCTCTAGCGCGGAGCCCTATGGCGTCGGGCTGGGGCTGATGCTCGGCTCCTCGCTCTCGGTGGGCGTGGGCTCGACGCTCGGCCCGGGGGTGAGGCTGGGCGTCGGTGATGGGCTGGGCGTCGGTGATGGGCTGGGCGTGGGCGACGGCGACGGAGTCGAGGTCGGGATCTCGCCCGGCGTGCAGGTTTCGGTCGGGGCAAGCGGCGCGTCGATCGGTCCCGGGAACGGGCGGCGCAGGTTGGCGTTCAACTCGCTCTCACGGCCAGTCCAGCGCTCGATCCACTCCAGGTCCGATGCGACCCACGCCGGATGCCCCGCGTCCCAGTCGGCCAGGTCCAGGTAGACCCGCAGGTCCGGGGACGGCGGCGCCGGTGCGGCCGACGGATCGGGTGATCCCGATGGCGCGGCGGGCTCGAAGTCGCCGCAGCCGGGCTGCCAGATCTTGCCGGTCTGTGCCTCGATGGCGAGCTCGCGGTGGGTCGTATCGGTGCGGGTGGGCGGCCGATCGGCGCGGACCCACTCGGTCACCGTCGAGGTCGTGAATTGGCCCGGCAGCATGCCGCTGACGGCATCTATCTCGACCTCCACGACCGATGAGGGCGGACGGAAGTCGTAAACCGGCAGGTCGTTGAGCTCGGCGACCTCGGCCATGTAGTCGTGCCAGATGAAGGTCGGGCCGTCGGCGGCGAAGACGTCGGCGATGGGGGAGAAGTCGCTGTTGCCGACCCACACGCCGGTGACGATGGCGCCGTTCGGATCGTCGGGATCGTCCGGGTTGCCGGCCAGGTATCCGTATGCCTGCAGGTCGCGGAAGTCGTTGGTCGTGCCGGTCTTGAGCGTGGCGGGACGCCGGCCCTCATCGGTGGTCAGCTGGAAGCGGGGACCCCACAGGGAGTTCTGCGCCGGATCGGTGTTGTCGGCCAGGATGTCGGTCACCAGGAACGCGGACGCCGTCGAGATCACCTGTGTTCCTGGGTCGCCGTCGAGACCGTGGTCGTAGATGACGTTGCCGTTGCGGTCAAGGATGCGCTGGATCAGGTACGGCCTGTGGTATCGGCCTCCGTTGGCGAGTGCACCGTACGCGGCGGCCAGGTCGAGCTGGTGCACCCCCAGGGTTCCGAGCGTCAGCGACGGCACTTCGTACTCTCCGTTGTGGGCGGGGTCGAACTGCAGGCCCAGCCGCTGGGCAAGATCGACCACGTTGTCGGTGCCGATCAGCTGTTGCGCCTTGCTGACCGGGACGTTGAGCGAGTACTTGAGGGCATCTCGCACCCGGACCGGCCCGCGCTCGCGGTTGTCGGCGTTGGGCGGATTGAAGCCGTCTGCGATATCGGTCCGGACGTCCATCAGCATCGAGGCGGGGGTGATGACGCCGGACTCGAACCCGGCGGCGTAGGTGATCGGCTTGAAGGCCGAGCCCGACTGTCGGTACGCCTGGCCGATGATGTCGAAGTTCGGCTGGTGGGCCGGAGTCGCCTCGCCGTAGAAGTTGGCCGACCCGACGTAGGCCAGCACGGCCCCCGTTCGGTAGTTGAGAGTCACCATCGCGTCGTTGTTGATGTTGCGGCCCTGTAGCTGTCGGATCCAGGCCATGGCGTCGGTGCCGTAGGTCGCCTCGAGCTCCTCGTCGCTCAACCGATCGAGGTCGTAGGCGATGCGAGCCCATTTCTCGGCCGGCACCTGGTAGCCGTCGTAGTCGAGCGTGGTGACGACGCGCAGCCCATCGGTGTCCAGCCGGCCCTCGCCTCCGAGCAGCTCGCCTGCCTCGCGGCGGACCGCGAAGACGAAATGCGGGGCGAGATAGTCGCGACTGCGGGGAGCGGCGAGGACGATCTCCTCGTCCACGGCGGCGTCGTGCTCGGCCGGTGTGATGTATCCCTGCTGCTCCATCTGACGCAGGACGATGTCGCGCACGACCATGGCCTGGGCGGTGGGTGGGACCACGTACACCGTCTCGCCGTCGCGCTCGGTCGCGACGGCCTCGTTCGTCGGATCGAGTCTCGACGGGGCGCGCACGAGGCCTGCCAGCAGTGCGGCCTGACTGACGCTGAGCTGGTCATCGGGCGCATCGGAGGTGATGTCCTTGCCGTAGTAGACGTTGGCCGCGGCCCAGATGCCGTATGCGCTGTTGCCGTAATAGGACTGGTTCATGTACATGGCCAGGATCTTCTGCTTGCCCTCCTCGCCCGGAAAACGGCGGTCGAGCTGCAGCGCCAGCAGCGCCTCCTTGATCTTGCGCTCCACGCGCCGGGAGGGATCGGCCATGAATTCGGCGTCGAACAGGCGCATGCGCACGACCTGCTGGCAGATGGTCGAGGCGCCGGACACGGTCTCGCCGGCCTGGAAGTTCTGCAGGAAGGCCCGCACGATGCTGCTGAGGTCCACGCACGGGTTGGTCCAGAACGTCTGGTCCTCGGTCGCAACCTGCGCGTCGACCATGATCCGGGGAATCTGGTCGAACGTGATGGTGCGGCGGTTCTCGACCGCGAAGGTGGCCAGTTGCGTCCCATCGGCGGACAGGATGGTCGAGCCCTCCGCCAGCTTGAAGTCCTCGATGCCGTCCAGGCTAGGAAGGTCCGAGGTGTAGCGGGCATACACGCCCATGATGCCCACGAACATCGACACCGCCACCACCCCGAACACGGCCAGGATCAGGCGCGGCAGCACGGTCGAGCCCGGGCGGCGGCGCCCACGCTGGCTCGGAGGCGGCCGTCGACCCGGCGGTGGGGGTCGGCGAGTCATGCCGCGGGAGGGTAGCACGCAACGCCGGACGGGGCTCGCAACCGGGTTCGGCACCTATACTCACCACCGATGTCCACGCCCGAAGAGCGTACCGCGGTCCTCGACGACCTGGCCTGGCGCCGCATGATCGCCGACCACACCGACCTGGACGCCCTGCGCGCGGCCATGGCCGCGGGGTCCATCGCCTTCTACGGCGGCTTCGACCCGACTGCTCCGAGCCTGCATTTCGGGAACCTCGTGCTGCTGGTCACCATGCGGCGCCTGCAGCTGGCCGGACACCGACCGATCGGCCTGGTGGGCGGCGCGACCGGGCTGGTCGGCGATCCGAGCGGGCGGACCAGTGAGCGCGAACTGCATGCGCCCGAGGTCGTGTCCGGCTGGGTCGAGCGCATCCGCGGCCAGGTCGAACGCTACCTGTCGTTCGAGGGTGACAACGCGGCGATCATCGCCAACAACCTGGACTGGACGGCGCGCATGAGCGCCATCGACTGGCTGCGCGACATCGGCAAGCACTTCAGCGTCAGCCGCATGCTGGCCAAGGAATCGGTCAGCGCGCGCCTGGAGACCGGCGGCATCAGCTACACCGAGTTCAGCTACCAGGTGATGCAGGCGGTTGACTTCCTTGAGCTGTACCGTCGCCACGGCTGCGTCCTGCAGTTGGGAGGCAGCGACCAGTGGGGCAACCTGACCGCCGGCGTTGACCTCATCCGCCGCGTGGAGGGAGCCACGGTGCACGCCCTGGCGACGCCGCTCATCACGCGTCCGGACGGCGAGAAGTTCGGCAAGTCGACCGGCTCGACGCTGTGGCTGGACCCGGCCCTGACCACGCCGTTCGCCTTCTACCAGTGGTTCGTCAACACCGATGACAGAGTCGCGGGCACCTACCTGCGCGTGTTCAGCTTTCGGACTGCGGCCGAGATTGCCGATCTCGAGGCGAGCGTGACTGCGCGCCCCGACGTCCGCGAGGCGCAACGAGCGCTGGCTCAGGAGATCACCGCGCTCGTGCACGGTGCCGCCGCCGCCGAGCGTGCCGCCGAGGCGTCCGCCGCCCTGTTCGGGACGGGCGACCTCGGCACCCTGGATGCCGTCACGCTGGAGGCCGCCTTCGCGGACCTGCCGCGCGCGAGCCTCGCGGCGTCGGACGGGCTGCCGTCGGTGCTGGACCTGTTCGTCGCGTCGGGCCTGGTGGAGAGCCGCGGGGCCGCGCGCCGGGTCGTTGCCGACGGCGGTGCCTATCTCAACAATCGACGCATGTCGGACCCGGCCGAGGTGCCCGACCGAGCCGAGCTGCTGGCGGGACGCTGGCTGCTCCTGCGGCGCGGGAAGCGGAACCTGGCGGTGGCGGAGGTCGCGCGATGAGGGCGGCCTTCGTCACCGGCGCACTGGCCGGTGGCTTTGCCGTCGCCGTGCTGGCCACCGCGGCCATCTGGGTGGTCACGCTCGCGTCGGGGTCGACCGCTCCGTGGGCAAGCGCCGCGTGGATCGTGCCGCTGGTGGGCGTCGTCGGGGCGGCCGCGACCTATGCGGGCGAGGTGATCGTCCACCGGCTGACACAGGACCGCAAGCGCGAGACGGGCGAGCCCTGGGCATTCCGTGAGGACTGAAGCCCCCGAAGCCTGATCAGTGCCCGGCCCGCTCCGAGGCGTGACCGCTGGCGGCGGCAGCATCGGCGACGACCTTGTCGGCGATGTTGTGCGGCACCTCGGCATAGTGGTCAAGGCGCCAGCTGAACCGGCCGCGGCCCTGGGTGATCGAGCGCAGCTCGGTGGCGTACCCGAACATCTCCGCCTGCGGCACCTGGGCTCGCAGGTGCTGCATGCCGTCGGCGGAGTCCATGCCCAGGACGTGGCCGCGCTTCGAGGTGATCTGGCCCATGACGTCGCCCATGTAGGCATCGGGCACGACGATCTCGACCTCGATGATCGGCTCCAGCAGCGCGGGTGACCCCGCGTCGAACGCCTTCTTCAGGGCCTGCGAGGCGGCGATCTTGAAGGCCATCTCCGAGCTGTCCACGGTGTGGTACGAGCCGTCGACGAGGGTCGCCTGCAGGTCCACCACCGGGTAGCCAGCCAGCACGCCCTCGGCCATCGCCTCGCGCAGGCCCTTCTCCACGGCCGGGATGTACTGCTTGGGCACCACGCCACCCACGATGCGGTCGCCGAACACGAATCCGGTGCCCATCTCGCCGGGCGCGAACTCGATGACCACGTGCCCGTACTGACCGTGGCCGCCGGTCTGGCGCTTGAACTTGTTGTCTATGCGCGCGGCGGAGCGGATGGTCTCGCGGTAGGGCACCCTCGGCGTGGCGGTGCGCACCGCGGCGCCAAACTTGCGCTTCAGTCGTTCGATGATGACGTCCACGTGGGCATCGCCCATGGCGGTCAGGATCGTCTCGCCGGTGCCTTCCTCGCGCCGGATCTCGATCGCCGGTTCCTCCTCGGCCAACCGGTGCAGCGCCTGCCCCAGCTTGTCGAGGTCCGCCTTGGATTCCGGCTCGATGGCCACCTGGAGCGACGGAGCGCCAAAGGCCAGGCCGGGCAGCTCGACCGCGCTGGAGCGATCGGCCACCAGCGTGTCGCCCGCCATGGTCGAGGTCAGCTTGGCAACCGCGGCGATGTCGCCCGGGCCGATCCTGGCCAGCGTCTCGGTGTCCTTGCCGTGGACCGACAGCCAGTTGCCGACTCGCTCCTCCTCGCGCCGGTTGACGTTGTAGACGTGCGACTGGCCGGGTAGGCTGCCGCGGATGACACGGAAGTAGGTCAGGCGCCCGACGAACGGGTCGGCGGTGGCCTTGAACACCTGCGCGGTGAACGGACCGTCTGGATCCGGCCTCACCTCGCTGCCATCGAGCGCGGTGCGCATGCCCACCTCGGCCGGCGACGGCACGTGCCGCACGATCATGGCCATCAGCTCCCGGACGCCGATGTTGCGCAGCGCCGATCCCACGAAGACCGGAACCACGCTGCCCTCCCGAGTGCCCTTGTGTATGGCGGCCTCGATCTCCTCGTCGCTGAAGGCCTCGCCGTCGAGGTACTTCATCATCAGTTCATCGCTGGCCTCGGCCGCCGCTTCCACCAGCGCATCGCGCCTCGTGTGCTCGATGCCGGCCAGATCGTCCGGGATCGGCACTTCCTTCGGCGTGCCACCCTCGTAGACGGTCGCGTGCTCCTCGATGACGTCCACGTAGCCACGGAACCCCTCGGCCGAACCGATCGGCAGGTAGACGGGGGCGATCTTCGGCCCGAACCGCGCCTTCAGCTGGTCGAGGGTGGCGTCGTAGTTGGCGTTCTCGCGATCCATCTTGTTGATGAAGATCATGCGCGGCAGGTCGCGTGCGTCGGCCAGCTTCCAGACCTCCTCGGTCCCGACCTCGACCCCGGCTGAGGCGTCTATCACCACGATGGCCGCATCAACCGCGGCCAGCGCCTCGACCACGTCGGCCTGGAAGTCGGCGTAGCCGGGGGTGTCAACCAGCGTGATGCGGGTGCCGGCATGCTCGAGCGAGGCGATGGCCAGGTTGACGCTCTGGCCGCGCTTGTGCTCATCCGGATCCCAATCAAGCACCGTCGTGCCGGCCTCGACCGTGCCGAGTCGCGAGATGGCGCCGGCATCGAGCAGCATTGCCTCGGCCAGGCTCGTCTTGCCGGCGCCGCCGTGGGAGATGAGGGCGACGTTGCGGATCCGATCGGGGGTCGTGGGCTTCATCGGTGCTCCTTGCGCATGGGGAGTCGGCAGCGCCGAGGCCGATGGAATCCGCCTCGGGAACCTGATGGCTGGAGGTGGACGGTCATTATAGGTTGGCGCCGCTCTCGCTGGCCGCCGCTGCGTCGGCGGTCGAGTCGGCCAGCCACCGGCGCTCACCTGCCGCGAATCGGCCGAAGACCCAGCCCGGACCGAACTCGGTCGCCAGATCGATCGTGCGGCCGACGGTCCGGAACTCGTGGCGGGTCTCGTACCCGGCTCGGATTGCGTCGTCCAGGCTGCGGCCCGACAGGCGCAGCGCGTATTGGGTCCCAAGCGCCGCCGCGACCAGCAGGCCACTGGCCGGATGGACGATGGCCGCTCCACCGGCCACGAGGCATCGGGCATCCCCGGGTAGGACGGATGCAAGGTCGTTCCAGAGCCAGTCCACCAGGTCGGGGTTGGCGCCAAGACGCCAGGTGTCGGTCGCCTCGGTAACCGGTCCTATCGGCACCTGGTCCGGTGGCAGGCCACCCCCGAGATGGCGGAGCGGCCCGGCGTTGGAAGGAACTTCGGCTGGTGGGGGCATGAGGCGGCATCCATCGTAGGCGACTGACCGATCGGACGCGATTGCTAGAATGGCGGCCGCACGAAACATCGAACGATCGAGGGATTCCATGTCCGGCCACAGCAAGTGGTCCACCATCAAGCGCCAGAAGGGCGCCAACGACGCGAAGCGCGGCGCCCTGTTCACCAAGCTGGCACGCGAGATCATCACGGCCGCCCGCACCGGCGGCGGCGATCTCGATGCCAACTATCGCCTGCGCATGGCCGTCGACAAGGCCAAGGCCAACTCGATGCCCGCCGACAACATCAAGCGCGCGATCGAGAAGGGCGCCGGCGGCGGCGCCGATGGCGAGCAGTACGACGAGGTCACCTACGAGGGCATCGGCCCGGCCAGCGTGGCCGTGATCGTGGCTGCCATGACCGACAACCGCAACCGCACCGCCTCGGAGATCCGCAGCGTGTTCAGCAAGCACGGCGGCTCGCTCTCAACCGTGGCGTGGCAGTTCGAGCAACGCGGGCTGCTGACCGTCCCCCTCAACGGCCGCGATCCCGATGAGATCACTTTGGCCGCGATCGACGCCGGTGCGGCCGATGTCGCGGCGCCCGACGAGGGGAGCATCACGATCACGACCGTTCCGGCCGACCTGGAGGCCGTCCGGCGCGCCCTGTCCGATGCCGGCTACGAGGCCGACTCGGCCGAGCTGTCGATGGAACCGACCACGACCGTCGAGATCACCGACGAGAAGGCGGCTCGCTCGGTGCTGCAGTTCGTCGAGCGGCTCGAGGACCTCGACGACGTCCAGGCCGTGTACGCCAACTTCGACATACCGGTCGAGCTGCTGGAGCAACTCGAGGCGCAAGTGGCCTAGGCCGAGACCTCGCCGCGATGCCCGTCCGAGCGCGGGGTGATGGCGGTCGCGCCGCTGCCAAGGTACCCGCTGAGCAGCGCCCCGACATCGGGCACCGTCTCGGTGCGCAGACGATATCGCTTCGAGCCGACCGTGGCCGAGACAAGGCCGGCCGAGCGCAGGACGATCATATGGTGGTGCATCGTCGTCTTGGCCACCCCGAACAACTCGGCCAACTCGACGAGTGACTTCTCGCCATCGGCCAGCGCGCGCAGGATGCGCAGGCGCTTCTCGTCGCCGAGCGCCTTTGACAGGCGGACGAGCCGCAGCGGAGGTGCGTCGGTCTCGGCCGTTACGCTCTCGTCGCCCACGGGATAGGCGATGAGCATCGTTTCGCCCAACTCGACGTACGTGACGAGAGGTCGGTTGACGAAGCTCGGGATCATGACGACGCGCTCCAGGCCCGGGCGGGGCGAGAACTCGACGCCGTTGGTGGCGGTCGTGATGAAACGGTCGATCGGCAACTCGCGCAGCAAGGCGCGCTTTGCATCGGCATCCCGTTCCAGGATCGGCATGATCGTCACCGACTCCGGGTTCCAGACTCGCTCCGCCCACGCCGCCAGCACGTCAATCAACTCGGCCTTGAACGTCTCCGCGTCGCGCTCCAGGAGCCCCCGCAGATAGTCCGTCCAGTCGGCCCATTCGGGATAACTGGTGCGGAGGAACTCCGCCCGCGCATCGGCGTCGCCGGAGACGGCGGCGCGAATGACCGCCGGCGGCGTCATGCGTCGCACCTCGCGCGAGTAGAACTCGACGAGGTGCAGCAGGATCTCGTGCGGTTCGGTCTCGCGAAGGTGATCGAGGAAGCCGGCGACGGTTCGCGGGGCCGGCGTGTCGTGGACCAGGCCGGCGAGGTGCGTGAAGGTGTCGGCGCCCTCGCCGGCCAGCGCGGTCGCGCGCGCCACGAGCTCGGGGCCGGCTCGATCACGGGCCGCCGACAGCCACTCGACCGGCAGGTCCCTGGTATCGGCGTCTCGTTCCTCGAGCGTGACGAGCAGCGAGAGCAGCAGCTCGTAGGCGGGGGAGACTTCGATCGTCACGAGCGGCGGACTGTTGGGTCGGCGCGTCGGCGACATGGGTGCTTCCGGGTGCTCTACAGCGAGCTCGCGGAGGGTCGACGCGGGGCGTGCCGTTCGATCGGCTCACCGCTGACCGCCGTGCCCAACGAAACCAGGGCGCGGCCGATGCGCAATCGCAGCGTGCCCGATCCTGGCCGATCGGTGGCGGTGTTCCGCGCCCAGTGGCGCTCCAGCCGAGGCCGGGCGAAGTGTTCGATGAAGGTATGGGTGTCGTTGGTCATCATGGGTCTGTTCTCTTCTGCGTTCGAAGCCGATGAATCGTTCGGCATCGGTCGAACAATCGAGAGTGTACGACTCATATCGCACGACGTCAAGCACCCGTACGACGTGATTCGTACGGCGTGACGATGGCCCGTGGTGGACTACCATTGGTGCCGTGATCGTGATGGGCATTGATCCTGGAACGGCGGCGTGTGGCTTCGGCGTTGTGGTCCTGGACGCGGGCAGCCTGCGCATGGTCGATGCCGGCACCATTCGCACCGACCCATCCGATGCGGACGGCGTTCGCCTGCGGCAGTTGCATGCGGCAATCCGTTCGCTGCTGGCCGAGCATCGGCCCGAGCGCATGGCCGTCGAGCGGCTGTACTTCCAGCGCAACGTGCAGACCGCCATGACGGTCGGCCAGGCGCGCGGCGTCGTCATGCTGGCCGCGGCCGAAGGGGACGTCCCGGTCGACGAGCCCACGCCGAACGAGGTCAAGCAGGCGGTGTGTGGCAATGGCGCCGCCGACAAGCGCCAGGTGGCGACCATGGTCGGACGCCTGCTGGGCATTCCGCTCGATCGTATCGGCGACGATACGACCGATGCGCTGGCCATCGCCATCGGCTGTGCCTACCGCGCGGCGGCCATGCCGAGAGCCGTGGTCCGATGATCGGATCGCTCCGCGGCACCGTGACGCGCATCGGGGCTGATCACGCGTTGATCGAGATCGGTGGGATCGGGTACCGCGTGGTGGCCGGACCGGCCCTGCTGGGGAAGCTGCGCGTGGGGAGCGAGGCATCGGTCTTCACGCATCACCTCGTGCGAGAGGACCAGCAGGCGTTGTTCGGGTTCGCCACGACCGAGGAGCTGGCCTTCTTCGAGCTGCTCATGACGGTGTCGCAGGTCGGCCCGCGCCTGGCCCTGGCGATCACCGCCGCGCACCCGGTCACGAAGCTGCAGCTCGCGATCGTGACCGATGACGTCGACGTCTACACCGCGGTCTCCGGCGTCGGCCGCAAGACCGCGCAGCGCATCATCCTGGAGCTCAAGGAGAAGGTCCATGCCGCCGGCATCGCTGTCGGACCGGGCACGACCGATTCGGACGTCGTTGCGGCGCTCGAGTCGCTGGGCTATGCCGCGGGCGAGGCCCGCCGCGCGGCTGGAGCGGTGGCCGGCGTGGATGGCGCGCTCGACGCCCGCATCAAGGCGGCGCTCCAGGAGCTGGCGCGCTCGCGCTGATGGAACCGGTTCAAACGATGGAGCCGGTCGTCGATCCGTGGGGTGATCCGCAGGTGGCCATTCGGGTCCTGCGATCGATCATCCACGGCTGATCGACATGCGCGAGGTTCCCTGATGATCAGGCGCGGCCCTCGAACAGGTCTCGAGCCTCTCGAGTGATCAGCACGTCGAGCGCGGGCCGCTCGTCGGACGAGGCCTCCCAACGGGCCACGAGCTCGCGCAGGCGCCCGTGACCGGTGGCGGCCACGATGCGGCGCGCGCCGTCGATCGGCCGGCTCACCTCGCCCAGGATCGAGGCGGCGGCATGCAAGCCGAGCAACTGCCCGGCCTGGCCGTGGTCCCAGCCGGACAGGCCAAGCTCTTCGAGCAGCCGGGAGATGGGGGCCGCCACCCTGGCTGCCTCCGGGTCTGCCAGCGAAAGGGAAAGCAGGGCGGGCGATTCGAGGCCCTGCGCGACGAGGTGGCGGGCGGCTCGCACCAAGCCCTCGGCATCGGTCTCGCCGACCATGTACCGCGAGACCTCCAACGCGATCGCCTCGCGCAGGGCCTCCGGCATCGGCTCGGCGCCACCCAGGCGCCCGGCGCGATCGGCGGCGATCAGGATCGCGTCGTCCAACCCGCGGCGCAGCTCCTCGTCGCGATCGGCGGCGACGGCGCGCTCGAGCAGCGGCAGGATGGCCGAGCGCGGACGGCCGCCCACGAACACCACGAAGCGGAAGCCGAAGCGCCCCTCGTACGCCTCGTTGAGCGCGGCCAGTTCGTCGTTGACCCAGGCCTCGCCATCCTCGCCGCCATTGCCGTCGCCGTCGTATCCCTGCTCCGAGCGCGACGCGTCCGACATCGTCGTCGGATCGCCGCCGATCGGCGGGTGAGCATTGAGCAACTCGATCTGATCCTCCTCGGGCATCGAGCGCGCGAGGGCGCGTGCTGCCGCCCACAGGTCGTCAGCAGTCTCGAACGGGCGCTCGGCCGCCAGGCGCGCCACCAGGCCCGGCGCACCCTCGAACAGCGGACTCAGCTCCGCCACGAACTCGTCTGCACTCGCCTCGTTGAGCATGGCCAGGGATCGCATCAGGTGCCCCGGTAGGTGCTCATGCCGTACGGGCTGAGCAACAAGGGGACGTGGTACGAGCGACCCGCATCGGTGATGCGCATGGCGACCGCGGCACTCTGGAAGAACGCATCCTCATCCGAGGCATAGCCGCCAACGTCGAAGGCCAGCTGGTAGTCACCGGCCGATAACTCGCGGCCATCCAGCAGATCGGCGATGCGGCCATCGTCGTCGGTGACGAGCTCGCTGATGAGTTCGGGGGCGCCATCATCGGCCAGGCGAAACAGCGCAACGCCGATATCGGGCGCCGGCGTGCCAGTGGCGAGATCGAGGACGTGGGTGCTGATGGTCGGGCGCGATGCTGTCACGCGATGAGCCTCCGCTATGCTGCGCCATCATGACCGATGCGCCAGCCTCGCGGAGCGCACGCTTCGACATCCTGTTGTCCGGCTCTGCCGGGCCGGGAGTCGCGAGCACCTGTTCGCTGGTCCGCGACGGTGACGCCGTCATCGTCATCGATCCGGGGCTGTCCCCTTCGCAGGCCGCCATCCTGGAGCCATTGGCGGCGCTGGGCCTGGGGCCCTCCGACGTCACCGACGTGGTCATCTCGCATCACCATCCCGATCACACGCTCAACGTGGCGCTGTTTCCGTCGGCACGCGTCCACGACCACTGGGCGATCTACGACTTCGCCGGGCGCTGGGATGACGTCGATGCCGAGGGACGGCACCTGGCGCCGTCCGTGCACCTCATCCGCACGCCGGGTCACTCGAACGAGGACATCTCGACCGTCATCGGCACCGCGGACGGGGTCGTGGTCTGCACGCACCTGTGGTGGAGCGATACCGAACCTGTCGAGGACCCGTACGCACCGGACCCTGCCGTGCTGCACGCCTCGCGCGCGCGAGTGCTCGCCTTCGCCCACCTGGTCGTGCCCGGGCACGGGGCGCCGTTCACGCCGTCGGCTTCGACGCCGCGCTAGGGGCCTTAGACTCCAACCATGCCAGACCTGCACATCACCGTTGGCGACCTTCGGTTCAGCGCCGATTGGGAGGACGCGGCGCCGCGGACGCGAGCCGCGCTCGAGCCGTGGCTGCCGATCAGGTCGCGCCTCATACACTGCAAGTGGAGCGGCGAGTCGACCTGGATCCCGTTCGGCGACCGACGTCCGGAAGTCGGGTACGAGAACCACAACGCCCATCCCGCGCCGGGCCAGCTGCTGATCTACACCGGTTACATCAGCGAGTGCGAGATCCTGTTCCCATACGGGGCGTGCAGCTTCAGCTCCCGCGTCGGCCCGTTGGCGGGGAACCATTTCGCGACCATCGTCGGCGGCCACGAGCACCTCGCCGAGATGGGCCGGCGTGTCCTGTGGGAGGGCGCCCAGGAGATCGAGATCTCCGCGACCTGATCGATGCCGGACCTCGTCATCGTCGGCGGAACCGTCGTCACGCCCGATGGCGCCATGCGCGCCGACGTCACCATCGCCGATGGCCGCATCGTGGAGATCGGACCTGCGCTTGAGCCCGGCACGTCCGCGAGCATGGACGCATCGGGGCTGCTCGTCCTGCCCGGCGTCATCGACGTCCACACTCACCTGCGGCTGCCCGATGCCGCCCACCCGCAC
>JADLBB010000212.1 GCA_020848055.1 Chloroflexota bacterium
CCGCCTCGGGCATCACCGGCGCGGGCATCACCGCCTCCGGTACCACGGGCTCAATGGCGGAAGCGCGTTCAGGCTCGGGCAACGGCTCATCGGCCACCGGAACGTCCTCGGCCGGAGCAAGCTCGCGCGGCATCATCGGTTCGGAAGCCTCGGCTGGCTCGGCGGAGGCGCGATGCGCGAGTGCACCCGCCAGGTCGTCACCGCCGGGCAGGTCCGGCAGGCTCGGGTCCTCGGCCCTCGCCAGGGCCTCGGCGAAGCTCTCGGTCGCCCGACGCGGTCCGCGGGCACTTGACCGATGCTCTTGCTCGGGCGGCCCCTCGGCCTCCGGTCCGGGCTCGAGAGTGACGCCGGCGTCGCCGCTGGGCGGGGCCGTCGGCGCTGGCGCCGACGCGCGCGCGGCGATCCGATCCTGATCCCGCTCCTCCGCACCCCAGCGGCCGCTCGAGGGCAGCGGCGATGCGCCGGGCAGCCGAAGGTCCATGCGAGCCTCGAGCAGGTCGACCCGCGAACGAAGCGACGCCACCTCGCCGCGCGACTCGCCGAGGGCCAGCAGGGCCTGGCCGTAGCGCTCGGTCAGGTTCCTGAACTCGGTCAGCAGCTCGCGGAACGGCGAGAGCTCGCGCGACCCCTCGCCACCGTTCGGCCCGGACAGCGGGGGCGGGCCTGGCTGCGACGCCACCGGCGGCGCGGGCCGGGGCTGAAGGAAGACCCGCATGCCGGTCGCCCCCTCCGGGGCGCCGGACAGGATGCCGCGGGCCAGCAGCTCCCACACGCGCTCGATGGGCACACCGAGCACCGCTGCAGCTTCGGAGACCGAGTATCCATCCATCAGGTGGCCGCTAGGGTACCGCCTCGCATCAATGCCTGGCGGCATGGCCGCTCGCGGATGGGCGGATCGCGGCTAACATCGGGCCCAGTGACCACCCACGTGACCGTTCCAACCCTGCCCAGCCATGACTTCAACCTGCCGCCAGAGCTAGACGGCCTGGGCGAGCTGGCCTACAACCTGTGGTGGACGTGGACGCCACGGGCACAGGCGCTGTTCAGCCGCATCAACGGCAGCGCCTGGACCCGGCACCGTAACGCGATCGCCGTGATGCGCTACACCGACCACGTCCGCTGGGCCGACCTGACCGCGGACGAGGACTTCGTCGTCGACGCCAGTCGCGTGTTGGACGAGTTCGGCCGCTACATGGCCAACGGGGCGGGCAGCTGGTATGGCGCCACGCCCGAGCGACACCTGCCGGGACCGATCGCCTACTTCTGCGCCGAGTACGGCATCCACGAGTCGCTCCAGATCTACTCCGGCGGCCTGGGCATCCTGGCCGGCGACCACTGCAAGTCGGCATCGGATGCGGCCCTGCCATTCATCGGGGTCGGGCTGCTCTACCGGCGCGGCTACTTCCGGCAGCAGATCGATGCCGACGGGCACCAGGAGCACGCGCAGCCGGACCTGGATCCGGGGCAGCTGCCGCTGCGTCGCGCGCGAGGGCAGGACGGCGCGCCGCTCCAGGTGACCGTCGAGATCGGCGATCGAAGGGTGTTCGCCGCGGTCTGGGTCGCCCAGGTCGGCCGGGTCCCGATCCTGCTGCTCGACACCGACATCCCCGAGAACGACCCGGCCGATCGGCCCATCACGCACATCCTGTACGTGCGCGGCCGCGAGATGCGCCTCTGCCAGGAGCTCGTGCTGGGCTTCGGCGGGGTTCGCGCACTGCGGGCGCTGGGCATCGAGCCGACCGCATGGCACCTCAACGAGGGGCATTCGGCGTTCCTGTTGCTGGAGCGCGCGATCGAGCTGCGGCGAGCAGATCCGTCGATGGCGGCGGCGGAGGCGCTGCGCCGCGTCGGCCGCGACGCGGTCTTCACCATCCACACTCCCGTGCCGGCGGGCAACGAGACCTTCGACCGCTCCCTGGTGGCTCCGGCCCTCTCGGCATGGCTGCGGACGGCCGGCATGGAGGCGTCGGAGCTGCTCGAGCTGGGGCGCGGCCCGACGGACGATCCGAACGCGCCGTTCGACATGACCGCCTTCGTGCTGCGACACGCCTCGGCCGCCAACGCCGTCTCGCGGCTGCACGCCGTCACCGCCACCCACACCTGGCAGGCATTGGCAGGGCATCCGATCATCCCGATCACCAACGGCGTGCACGTTCCCACCTGGATGGGTCGCCCGCTGCGGCGGTTGGTCAAGGTGGCCGTGGGAGAGCCGCTCGGAACGGACCTCAACCGGCCACCGGATCCGGCGGCGCTCGACGAGCTCAACGACGAGGAGCTGTGGAGCGCTCACGCGCAGCAGAAGCGCGAGATGATCTCGTTCCTCGAGGGACGGCTGTCGCGCCAGTTCGCGCGCCACGGCGAGTCGCCCCGCGTCCTGCGCCAGCTGCGCGGCGTGCTCGATCCCAACGCCCTGACCATCGGCTTCGCGCGCCGGTTCGCGACATACAAGCGCGCGGACCTTCTGTTCCGCGACGAGGAGCGGCTGGCCCGCATCCTCGACGGCACCGATCGCCCGGTGCAGGTCGTGATGGCGGGCAAGGCGCACCCCGCCGATCGACCCGGCCAGCGCGTGATCCAGCACATATTCGAGCTGTCGCGCTCGGATCGGCTGCGGGGTCGCGTGTTCATCGTCGAGGACTACGACATGCGCATTGCCCGCTTCCTGGTGGCGGGGGTGGATCTGTGGCTCAACAATCCGCGACGGCCGATGGAGGCGTCCGGCACCTCCGGCATGAAGGCGGCCATCAACGGCGTCCCCTCGCTCAGCATCCTCGACGGATGGTGGGACGAGGGCTACAACGGCCACAACGGCTGGGCCATCGGTGACAGGGTGCCCGACGGGGACGATGGCGCGCAGGACGCGGCCGATGCGGCAGAGCTGTACCGGCTTCTGGAGCAGGAGATCATCCCCCGCTTCTTCGAGCGCGGGGCCGACGGCGTGCCGGCCGCCTGGGTCTCGACCATGCGCAACGCGATCGCGGCGGCACTCTGGCAGTTCAGCACGGCCCGCATGTTGACCGAGTACGTCGATCAGCTGTACCGGCCGGCGGTTCGCGAGGTCATCGGCGCCTGAGACCCCGGCGATCCATCGCCGTTACGGCAGGTAGCGGCGCGGGTTCTCCCACACGCCATGATCGTTGATGGCGAAGTGGACGTGGCACCCGGTGGACAGCCCGGTGGTGCCCTCGTAGCCGATGAGTGTGTTGGACGTCACGATGGTGCCCGGCGTGACGACGACCTTGGGCTGCATGTGCCAGTACCAGGTCATGATGCCGCCGCCGTGATCGATGACCACCCCGTACCCGGTGTCCCATGGCAGCAGCGGCTGTCCCGAGGCGACCACGACGCCCGGCCCGGTCGCGTAGATCTTGGTCCAGCAACCGGCGGCGAAGTCGATGCCGGTGTGGAAGTGCGGGTACCAGGTGCCCCGATAGCTGTACGGCGGCTCCAGCACGAAGCCGGTCGGGCCCCATTCCTGGGTGACGGTGGTGGCACGCTCGGGCCAGCGGAAGCCGTAAGCCGATGGCGGCCCACCCTGGCGCCCTTCCTCCTCTTCCCGGCGCTTGGCCTCGTCGATCTGGGCCTGCAGGTCCTTCGCCCTCTGCGCCAGCTTGCGGGACAGTTCCTCGAGCTCCCGGGCGGCCCTCTCGTTCTGAGCGATCTTGGCCTCGACGTCATCCTGGGCCGCCAGTGCGTCGTTGAGCGCGTCCTCCTGCGCGGCCTGCTTGGCCTCGGCCTGGTCCTGGAGCGCCAACCACTCGGTGCGCAGGTCCGCGAGCTCGTCGCGCCGTGCCTCCAGCGTCGCCTGCTCCCTGGTCGCGGCGCGACGGGCGTCACGCAGCGCCGCCCGCCCGTCCTGCAGGCTCGCGCGCCGCGTGTCGAGCTCCTCGCGCATCGAGCGGATCTCGTCTGCCAGCATGGCGTCCTGCTCGGTCATGGTCATCAGGTAGCCAACCTCGCTGGTCACCTGGTCGAGCGAATCGGCCGTCAGCAGGAACTCCAGCAGTGAAGTCCGGCTGCGCTCGTACGCGCCGCGCAGGTGCTCCTGCAGCAGCGACTCACGATCGGCCAGCTCGCCGTTGCGCTGCCTGATCTGGCCGGCCAGCTGGGTCAGCTGGTCATCGAGCTCGTCGATCTGGCGGTGCAGATCGTCCAGGCGCTTCTCGATGTCGTCCACCTGCTGCTCGGCGGCGGCCAGCAGCCCGGTGACGTGGTCCAACTGAGCGTTGACCGATGCCAGCTCGGAGCGCGCCCGGTCGAGCGCGTCGTCCAGGTCGGCCGAGCGCTGCTTCAGCTGAGCCAACTCGGCCCGCTGCCGATCCAGGGTATCGGACAGCGCCGACTGCGCCGACTTGGCATCGGCCAGCCGAGCCTTCGTGTCGGCGAGCTCGGATTGCGGGTCGGCGGCTCGGGCATGGTCGCCGGGATGGATTGAAACAACGGTCCAGCCCACCGTCAGCAGGGCGACGAACGCGACGGCGAGGCCGGATCGCCGCGTCATCGAGCGGTGATCCGCACTTTGCAATTGCCCTATCTGCCCCGTGCGAGAGAGTCGGGACCGATCGTGCTCCGTGCCTGGGGGCGACGGAACCGGCACAAAGTACTACACCAAACGGCCCATGACCACCCCTCCGGTCAGTCTCGCGGGTCGTCCTCCACGGCGACGGCGTGCACGATCTCGGCCCCACCCAGCACTACCAGGCTTCCGAAGTGAAGGAACACCAGCAGGGTGATGAAGGTCGAGATCGGTCCGAAGGCGCTCTGGTAATCGGCGACGCGGGTCGCGTACCAGGTGAACCCGATGCGAAGCACCGTCCAGGCGAGCGTGGCGGACGCCGCGCCGATGAGCGCCTGTCCCCAGGTCACCGGCCGGTTGGGCACGACCCGGTACACCACCGTGAACGCCGCGGCCACCAGGGCGATGGGCAGTGCCGTGCCGGCCAGCCAGACCACCGCGTCGCCTGGAACCCGGCCCGGAAGCTCGGACGCCAGGCGCTCGACAATCCCGACCACGACGCCGATCACCACCGACCCGACGATCAGGACCCCGGTCAGACCCATCAACAGCAGGCCCATGAGCTGCTCACCCGGGAAGCCGCGGCGCGGCGCGGTATCAAATACGCGCCCGATGCCATGCGAGACCGAGTTGAAGATGCCCAGGCTGGCCCAGGTCAGGAACACGAGGCTGACGATGGTCATACCACCGCGCGACTCGATCGTGGCGTCGATGACGGCCGCTATCGATTCGGGATCGATCGGGGTGCCCGCGGTAACCCGCTCGATCAGCAGGTCGCGCGCGGGCCCCTCGCCCAGGAACAGGCTGAACACGACGATGCCGAGCACGATCAGCTGGACGAGCGACAGGATGGCGAAGTAGGCCATCGAACCGGCGTGGCGCATGGCGTCGTGCGCCAGGAAGCCGACGATCGCGCGCCTCACGATGCGTGCCGGCCGGCGCGCATCGGTCCAGGCGTTGGCGCCGGCCACGACGCCCCTGGCGCGCTCGATCATCGGTCCTCCATCCCCACACGCTACCCTCTTCGACCATGGCGCGCACCGAATACGAGAGCCTGGACCTCGACGGGCACCAGGTCCGCATCAGCAACCCGCGCAAGCTGTACTTCTCGCAGGCCGGCATCACCAAGCTCGAGCTGGTCGAGTACTACCTGGCGGTGGCCGCTGGCGCCCTGCTGGGCGTCCGCGACCGGCCCATGGCGCTCAAGCGCTTCGTGGACGGCGCCGACGGCGAGCCGTTCTTCCAGAAGCGGGCGCCGGCATCGGTGCCCGAGTTCGTGCGCACCGTCGAGCTGTCGTTTCCCTCCGGGCGCACAGCCGACGAGGTGGTGGTGGACAACCTCGCCGCGCTGGCCTGGGTCGTCAACCTGGGCTGCATAGATCTCAACCCGCACCCGGTACGCTCCGGCGACCTCGATCATCCCGATGAGCTGCGGGTGGACCTCGACCCGGGGCCGGGCGTCGGGTTCGACGATGTCCGCCGCGTGGCCCTCGTCGTCCACGAGGTGCTCGCCGAACTGGGCTACACGGCCTGGCCGAAGACATCGGGCTCGCGTGGCATCCACGTCTACGTGCGGCTGGAGCCGCGCTGGGGGTTCGGCGACGTGCGGCGGGCCGCCCTGGCGGTTGCGCGCGAGGTGGAGCGCCGCGCCCCCACCCTGGCCACCAGTCGCTGGTGGAAGGAGGAGCGACACGGGGTGTTCCTCGACTACAACCAGAACGCCAAGGACCGGACCGTGGCCTCGGCCTACTCGGTCCGGCCGCGACCGACCGCCACCGTCTCGGCACCATTGACCTGGGAGGAGGTGCCCGACGCCGAGCTCGAGGACTTCACCCTGCGCACGGTGCCCGATCGCTACGCGGCACTCGGGGATGTCGGCGCAGGGATCGATGAACGAGCCTTCTCGCTCGAGCCGCTGCTCGAGCTGGTGGCACGCCACGAGGCCGAAGGACTCGGAGACGCGCCGTGGCCGCCGAACTACGCCAAGCAGCCCGGCGAGCCGCCGCGGGTGCAGCCGTCGCGCCGTCGCATGGCCGATCCCGCCGACCTCGCCCCCACCGACCCGGATGCGCCACGCGGCCGGCGTGGATCGGTGGCGCCGGCCATGCCCTCGGCACCGGCTCGCAACTCGGACGGCACGGTGCCGCCCACCGGTCGACGACGCTCGACGCAGCCGCTCCTCGTGATCGGCCAAGCCGCCGACAAGGCCGAAGCGCTCGCCGGCCTGGATCGCTGGCGCGAGCGCCATCCGGTGGTCGCTCCATACGTCCGGGATCCCGAAGACATCCTGGTGGACGCCATGCGTGGCCGCTACAGGGTGTGGTGGCGGATCCGGGTCAACCTCCGCAACGTGCCCGCCGACCTGCGTCCAGCGGCTGAGCCGCCGGACCCCGACTACGACCCCTGGCGGGACTGACGCCGGGGCGTCCGAAACGCACAGCGCGGCCCGGTGGCGCTCGCCAACCTGTCGTCGAGCGTCACGAGTGGGGCTTCCAGGGCCTCGGCCAGCGCCACGTACCACGCGTCATATGCGGTGAGGTTGTCGCGCAACTGCCAGGCTCTGTCCCCGCTCGGTTCGTATGGGAACAGCGCGACGCGCAACGCGAGCAGGTCCCGATGAGCCAGCGTCGCCGCGTCCCGCGCCAGGAGTCCGGACAGCGCGCCGCGGCGCAGGATGTTGGCGGCCTCGACCGGCATCAGGTGCGGAGCGGCAAGGTCCTGGTCGACCAACTCGGTCCGAGCCCACTCGCCGTCGTCTCCGCCGTCGACCAGCGCGGCAACGACCACGCTCGAGTCGACCACGATCGTCACGGACGATCGGCATCCCGCTGCTCGAGGATGTCCGCGGCGGAGTAGCGCGCATCGATCGACAAGGCGCGTTCTCGAGCCCGCACCAAGAGATCCTCGACGCTGGGGCGACTCGCCAGGTCGATCAGCTCGGCTCGAAGGTGTTCCTGCAGCGAACGGCCCCTTCGGGCGGCGCGGGCGGCAAGCTCATCCCGAACCGCGAGGGGAACGGTGCGTACGGTGATCGACGGCATGTCTGCATCATGCTGCTTGCGCATGCAGAATGCAAGTGCTTCCGGTTGGACTCACGACTCCCCATGTGGACCTAGATCACGCCGAGGCCCGATAGGGACTTCACCCCGAAGTCGATGAGGGTTGCCCACAGGTCAGTCACCGGCCGCGCGGCCGGCGTCAGCGACGGCCGCCTCGACCCAGCCGCCGATCTCGCGTCGCAGCGTCGACAGTGGCAACGAGCCGTGGGCCAGGACCTCGTCGTGGAAGGCACGCAGGTCGAAGCGCGAGCCCATGGCCGCGCTGAC
>JADLBB010000213.1 GCA_020848055.1 Chloroflexota bacterium
CGAGGATGACGGTGTGCACGCCGTCGAGATGCAGCTCGCGGCGACGAACCAGGTCGAGCACCCGGCCCGGCGTGCCGACCACGACCTGCGCGCCACGCTTGAGGGCGCTGATCTGCCGATCCATCGAGGAGCCGCCGTAGATGGCGACGGTGCGCACGCCTCTGAACTGGCCGATGCGGGCGATCTCCTCGGTGACCTGCACGCACAGCTCGCGCGTCGGCGTCAGGATGAGCGCCTGCACGCCGGTGCTGGCCGGGTCGATCTTCTCGACGATCGGGATGCCGAACGCGGCGGTCTTGCCGGTGCCGGTCTGCGCCTGCCCGATGAGGTCCAGCCCACGCCGCAGGGGGGGAATGGCACGTGCCTGGACCTCGGTCGGGGTGACGAAGCCCATCCGCTCCAGCGCCCGCGCGATGGTGGCCGGCACCTCGATGTCGCCGAAGCGATATCCGGCGGCGGCGGCGCGGACGGCCGCCTCCAGGTCGGTTGCTGCGATGGTATCCGGGTTGGGCACAGGGGCTCCGTGACGGTGCGTTGATCGAGGATCGCGCCGGCGGTGGTGGCGCCGATGGCTGGCGCGCGCTGCAGATCGCTCGCCTCGATCGTACCACGCGACACACCCGTGACCTCTTGACATGACCACGGATTACCTGATACTCAGTCTCGTATGCCTACCGCCCTCGCCGCCGTGCTCGTCGCCCTGGCCGCCATGGCCTCGGCCATGGCCGGTGGCATGCTGGCGCTGCGAGCGGTGGCGCACGTGGGGATGATCATCGCGTTCGGCGCCGGCATCCGGATCGGGGCCGCCTACTTCGACCTCATCCCCGAGGGCGTTGCGCATCTCGGCTCGCTCGAGAGGGCCATGGTCTTCACCGCGTTCGGGTTCCTGGCCTTCTACGCGCTTGAGAAGCTGACGTCGCTGCACGTCGGACACGAGACGGCCAGCGAGCTCGATCATGGCGAGGCCGCGCACCGCCACATCGGCGTCATGGGCGCCATGGGCATGAGCCTGCACAGCTTCCTCGACGGCGTGGCGCTGGCCGCCAGCCTGGTGGTCGGCGGCAGCCTGGGCCTGGTCATCGGCCTGGTGGTCGTCGTCCATCGCTTCAGCGATGGCATCGGCATCGTCAGCATGCTGCTCGCAGGACGCGCGACTCGCGATGCCATCGTCCGCTGGGTGGTGCTCGTGTCGCTGGCGCCGATCGTTGGCGTTGTCGTCGGGCTGCTGCTCCCGCTGCCGGATGCCGCGCTCGGAGCGCTGCTGTCGATCTTCGCCGGCTTCTTCCTGTACATCGGGGCTGCCGAGCTGCTGCCGGAGGCGCATCGCAGCGACCGCTCGCAGCTGGTGGTGGTCGCCACGCTGGCGGGCGTGGTCGCCATCTACGCCTTCTCAGTCCTGGCCGGCGCCGTGGGGGCCGGCTGACCGATGGCGCGCTCGGCCGCCGATCGGTTGCGCCGCGCAGGGGAGCGCGTCACGCCCCAGCGCCTGCTGGTGGCCGCCACGCTCACCGAGGCGGCGCATGGGTTGACCGCGGCCGAGGTTCAGCAGCGCGTTCGCCGCGCGCGCCACCGCATCGGCCGGGCGACGGTCTTCCGCGCGCTGGAGGCGCTGGTGTCGGCCGGGCTGGCGAGGCGCCTGGAGCGCGACGGACACGTCTACGCCTACGTCGCCTGCGAGGAGGCACACCATCACCATCTCGCCTGCGACCGATGCGGCCGGGTCGAGGACATCGGCGAGGCCCACGTGGCGCCCCTGGTGCGCGAGATCGAGCGCGAGGCGGGCTTCCACATCGACGACGCGCGGGTCGACTTCTACGGCCTGTGCGCCGGTTGCCTGGCCGCAGGGGCCGGTTGATCCTCGCCCCAAGCGCCAGCCAGCCAGGTAGCCGCGGCTCAGCCCGCGGTGGCAGCCACCGGCTTGGGGCCATCCGCGCCGGCGCTTGACGCGGGCGCGTCGGGATAGCCGCCCGGGTGCGCCTCGCGCCAGGCCCAGGCGTCGGTCAGCATCTCCTCTAGGGTCGAGTGGCGCGGCTGCCAGCCCAGCTCGCGACGCGCCCGCCGCGAGGAGGCGACCAATACCGGCGGGTCTCCGACGCGACGCTTGACCGGGCGCGCCGGGATGGCACGGCCGGTGACGCGGCGAGCGGCCTCGACCACCTCGCGCACGCTGAAGCCCGCCGCCGAGCCGAGGTTGTAGACCTCCAGCGAGGCATCCCCCTCGCCGGTGGCCTCCAGGGCCAGCAGGTGGGCGTTGGCCAGGTCGCGGACGTGGATGAAGTCGCGGATGCAGGTGCCGTCGGGCGTCGGGTAGTCCTGGCCGTAGATCTGCACGTGGGTCGCCTCCCCGGCGGCCACGCGCAGGACCAGTGGAACGAGGTGCGTCTCCGGGTCGTGGTCCTCGCCGTTGAGCCGGGTGGCGCCGGCCACGTTGAAGTAGCGCAGGCTGATGGCCCGGAAGTCGTGCGCGGCGCAGAACCAGCGCATGGCGCCCTCGAACGCCAGCTTGGTCTCGCCGTACGGGTTGATCGGCTGCGTGCGGTCGGCCTCGGCAATCGGTACCCGGCGCGGTTCGCCGTACACCGCGGCCGTCGAGCTGTACACCAGGCGCGTGACGCCGCTGAAACGCATCGCCTCGAGCAGCCCGACCGCATCGGCGACGTTGGTGCGATAGTACAGTCCCGGGTCGATCATCGACTCGCCGACCAGCGACCGCGCCGCGCAATGCAGGACGGCGTCGATGCCGTCGGACAGCACGTCGCCAAGGCGGGCGCCGTCGGCCAGGTCGCCCACCACCAGCCGCGCGCCCGGTGGAACGGCCGCGGCGTGGCCGGTGGACAGGTTGTCGTAGACGGTGACCTCGTGGCCGGCGTCAAGGAAGCGCTCGACGCTGGTCGAACCGACGTATCCGGCGCCACCGACGACGAGGATCTTCAACGTGGCGTCCTCATCGTCGGGTGGCGCGGGGCGCCGATGACTCCACCGCCGCGCGGGCCAGGGACGGCGTGAACAGCGTGGACACGCGCGTGGCCCCGGCTGCGATGGCCGCCTGCAGCTGGTCGAGCGTCCGGAAGCGACCGGAGGCCTTGACCCCGATGCGCGGCCCCACGCTGTCCCGCAGCATCCGGGTCCGCTCCACGCTGGCCCGTGCCGTGACCGAGCCGGGGCTGGTCACCACGTAATCGGCGCCGGCGCGCTCGGCCAGGCGGCAGGCCCTGCGGACGAGGTCATCGGCCATGGGCGCCGGCTCGACAATGACGCCGGCCGAAGCCAGCGCCGAGTGCGCCATGTCCACCACGGCCAGCATGTCGTTGAACACGGCCTCGTCGTCGCCGGATACGAGTGCGCCGCCGTTGACCACGAAGTCGATCTGGGTCGCGCCCTGCTCGAGGGCCTTCGAGGCCTCGAAGGCCTTCACAGCCAGGACCGCGCTGCCCTGCGGAAAGCCGACCACGGTCCCCAACGTCAGCGGCGCGCGGCCAAGCTCGCGCTTCGCCGCCTTGACCAGCCACGGGTTGACGGTCAGGGCCGCGACCTCGTGCTCGGTGGCGAGCGCCATCGCGTCGTTGAGGTCGGCGAGCGATGCGTTCGGCTGGGTCAACCGGTGCTCGAGCCTCTGGGCACGACGCACGCTGGCGGTCATCTGGCCGCGATCCCTCCGGTGCTTGGCGGACGTTCGGATCGACGAGGGGCTGTCCGGACCGCCGATTGTAGCAGCGTCGTCCTCGCGGTCCGCACCGCCGCCCCGAGCCGCCATCATCGCCGGTGCGCGCGGTCAACGGGCCCTTGCGAGCTCCAGCAGGGTGGTTCGCTCGTTGCGCGTCGGGTCGTCGAGGACGAGCTCGGTCAGCCGCTCGAGCAGGGCACCGATCTGGGGACCCGGCTCCAGGCCGAGCTCGCGCTGCAGGTCGTCGCCGTCGATCGCCAGCCGTCGATGCATCAACAGCTCGGGCTGACCGGCCAGCTCGGCGGCGACGCGCGACTCGATCTCCGCCTGCCACGCGTCCGCCACCCCATGCGCCTCGCCCGAGCCGACCGCATCGGCGCGGCGCAGGGCGAACAGCAGCTCGCGGTCGGTTCGGTGGGTGCGCCTGATGAAGCGCCGCACGGCCGCATCGGTCCATTCGGGTCGGTAGTCGTACATGTGGTGCTCGATGAC
>JADLBB010000214.1 GCA_020848055.1 Chloroflexota bacterium
GCAAGATCGGCGCATGGTCAGTCGTGCGAGCCCGATCCGAGACGCCAGGCGTCACGCGAGTTGGATGCAGGTCCAGCTCGGACGCGAGTTGCGTGTCGCGCGATTCCGCGCCGGACTGACGCAGAAGCAGGTTGGCAGGCAGGTCGATCGCTCGGCGTCGCGGATCTCGCGGATCGAAGGAGGTCTGGCGCCCGCAGCGTCGCTTACGGAGCTCATGCGCGTGGCCGCGGCGATCGGCATGAAGTTGTACGTCAACGCGTATCCGCTCGGCCGGCGAGCTCTCGACGCTCCGCAACTCGCCATGCTCACCCAGTTCAACTCCCGGCTCCACCCAAGTTGGCGATGCGAACTGGAGAAGGTGATGCCGAAGGAGGGCGACCTGCGCGCGATCGACGAGTTGATATGGACCGATGAGATCTCATGCGCGGTGGAGGCGATCACCCGGCTGGCCGAGGTCCAGGGTCACCTGAGGCCGGCCCGCGCCAAGCAGCGCGACATTGGTGCCACCCGGCTCATCCTGCTCGTCAAGGGCAGCCGCGCCAACCGCCGGGTGCTGCATGAAGCGGATGACCTGGTGCGACGCTCGTTCCAGGTCGGGACTCGTCGGGCTTTCGAGGCCCTCGCCGCCGGCCGGGATCCGGGTGGAGACTGCCTGATCCTGATCTGAGGGGGACCGGCGGGCGGCGGGTTTGTGGGCGAACCTCGGGCGTGCCCCCCAGGCACGCATCGGTCATGTGGCGCGGCACTGAGGCCTGGGCGAACTTCGGGCGTGCCCCCCAGGCACGCATCGGTCAAGCAGGCATGAGCACGGGCGATCAGACTCGCTGCCATGTGCCACGGTCGCACAAGCCAGCCAACCTGAAGAGGTCAGCAGTATTGGTCCGGTTTCGCCACCCCCTCTGCCTGGCCGATGCGTGCCTCCCCGGCACACGCGAGCGCGCCGCCCCCTCTGCCTGGCCGATGCGTGCCTCCCCGGCACACGCGAGCGCGCGGCCCCCTCTGCCTCGCCGATGCGTGCCTCCCCGGCACACGCGAGCGCGCCACTCAACAACGCAATGCACCACCCCGAACGGAACGGCCGGCCCCGCACGAAGGCACGGGACCGGCCACTCACTCATGAGAGCGAGGACCGAAGCGAGGGAGAGCTCAGTCCTCGGGGATCTTGATCCAGCCCTGGCGCATGGCATACACCACGGCCTGGGTGCGGTCGTTGACGGAGAGCTTGCGCAGGATGGACGACATGTGGTTCTTGACCGTCTGCTCCGAGATCGTCAGTGCGTAGGCCACCTGCTTGTTGGTCATGCCCTGGGCGATGTTGTCCAGGATCTCGACCTCGCGCGGCGAGAGCGGCGCGAAGATCGGGGCGGCCTCCGAGCCGTACACGGCCAGCTCGCGGAACTCCTTGAGCACGCGCGAGGCGACGGCCGGCTTGGCGAAGACCTTGTCGTTGATCAGGTACTCACCGGCCCGCACTCGCCGAATGATCGCGATCAGGTCGGTCGGATCGATGTCCTTGAGCACGTACGCGGCGGCTCCGGCCTTGATGGCCTCGAACAGCTGGTCCTCGTCGTCGTTGGAGGCGAGCACGATCACGCCGGTGTGCGGCAGCTCGCGCTTGAGGCGCTGGGTGGTCTCGATGCCGTTGGGGGGCGGTAGGCCCAGGTCCATCAGGACCACGTCGGGCGTCGTCTCCTCCACCACCGACAGGGCCTCGCGGCCGGTGCCGGCCTCGCCGACGACCTCGATGTCCGACTCGAGCTCGAGAATGTTGCGCACGCCACGCCGGAACAGCGTGTGGCCGTCGACGATGACGACGCGTGCCTTGCCGGTCGCCCGGCGATCGCCGCCCTTGCGACGTTCGTCCTGCAGCGCCTTGGCATCGGTGCCGGCAAGCTGGGTGTTCACCACGGGGTTACCTCCTCGTTGGTTGGGCTGAGTCATGATCGTTGCTCCGGCAGGCGCAGCAGGATCCGTGTGCCTTCTCCCTGGCGTGACTCGATGTTGAGCTGGGCTCCCATCAGCTCGGCGCGTTCGCGCATGAACTGGAGCCCGAAGTTCTGGCCGCCGCGCGAGGCGAACCTGACCAGGTCGAAACCGCGACCGTTGTCGGCGATCACGAGGGAGTCACCCTCGAGACCGATGGAAACGCGGCTCGCTGCCGCGTGCTTGCGAACGTTTTGCAATGCCTCCTGCACGATGCGCAGGACCGATGCGCGCGTGGCGGCATCCAGTCGCTCGTCGATTCCATCGACGGAGACCTCGACCCCGATGCCGTGCAGCTGCTCGAGGTGCGATGCCCGTTCGGCGATGGCGGCCGACAGGCCGACGTCGGTGGTCGGTGGGCGCAGGTCGGTGATGAAGGCGCGGACCTCGTCGAGGCCGTCGCGCAGCATGTCGCGCAGGAACGCGATCTCGGCGTGCGCATCGGTCTCGGATGGGGTGAGCATGCGGTCGAGGTATTCGACCTGGAAGATGGCGTTGGTCAGGACCTGGGCCGGGCCGTCGTGGATGTCCTCGGCCATGCGCTGCCGCTCGTCCTCCTGGGCCTGCACGATGCGCAGGCCCATCGCCGCGGGAGATTCGTCGGCCAGCGGGCCCGGCTCGTCGCCGGCGTCGTCGGTGGCGTCGAGGTAGCCCCACAGCAGGTCGAGCTGGCGGGCGACGACGTCGAGCCGCTTCAGCCGCGATTGGAGCGCCGCCAACTCGCGGCCGCGCTGCTCGTACTCGGCGCGAAGCGCATCGGTCCCGACCGGTCGCAGGGCGCCCCCGCGGCGGTCGAGCCGCGCGCGAAGCTGCATCCACTCCTCGAGATCGGACCGATACTGGCGGCGGAATTCCTCGGCCAGCTCGTGCATGCGGCGCGCGTCGCCACGGAGGTCCTCCGTGGCCTGGACGCCGATGCGGTCGAATCGCTCCGGGATCGCGCCCGTCGCGGGGTCGTTCGCCATGCTGCTCCTGCGGAAGTACGGGGTCCGGTCTGGTACCGGACGCGCGGACCATCCTGTCGGGCCGGTGTGCATGCGGACAACAGTACTTCCTGCGCCGAAAGTACTAGCGGGTGGCTCGCGCTGGCTCGTTGCGCATCGTGCGTGTGCCCCCGGGGCACGTAACGGCCAGGCAGCCGCAGGCTCGGCGCGTGCGCGTCGTGCGTGTGCCCCCGAGGCACGTAACGACCAAGCAGCCCCACGCCGCAGCCGCCTCCTTGGCGGATATGTGCCCCGGCCGCACAGAACGGCATGCGAAACCGGGTGACGCGCCCCCAATCCGGCCCATCAAGCTGCCTGCTTGGCCGATGCGTGCCTCCCCGGCACAATTGCTCCTTGATCCACGCCCCGGTGGTCGAATCTTGCCCACCCGGCAAGAACCGGCATACCGACCCAACGGGCCACCGAACCGGCCCACCGAACCGGGCCACCGAACCGGGCCGTCGCAGCCGATCGGCCTACCGATTCGCTGGCGCGACCACCTCGAACACACGCACGTCATCGCCCTCGAAGGCGGGCTGCGCGGGCAGGAACGACGGATGCTGTCCCTCCGAATCCACCCCCGCCGCGCCATTCCAAAGGCTCAGCGGATCCGGCTGACCGTCGCCGGGCGATAGAACCACCACCCATCGCACGTCGTACGCGTCCACGATCTGTTCCAGCACCCCGAACGGGTCGAACGATCCTGCCACTCCGCGCAGGCCGGTCAATGGATACAGGCTGGCGGGGTCGCTGGCCATGAACACGTCATCGGGCGAGGCCACCAGGCGCAGGAAGGCGGCCGCCTGCTCGTGGCGCACGCGCGAGCGCTCCCACCCTCCGTACAGCGTGGCCGAGCCAATCACCGACAGCAGCACCGCGGCCAGGACCCCGACCACCACCACGAATCGATGCGTCGCGGGACGCAGCAGGAACCGCCACCATCGGCCGGCTGCGGTGCAGGCTGGACCGACCGCCGCAACGGACAGCGCGAATGCCCACGGCAGCCATGCTGGGGCCGAGTGGTAGAACGCGCCCTTGGGCGCGTGGAACGTGAAGACGGCGCCCATGACGAAGAACATGACGCCGAAGTACGCCAGGAACGGCGCCAGGTCGGCGCGCCGGCGGAACAGCCACAGTCCGGCCACGAAGAAGACGAAGAAGGTTCCACCCAGCAGGACCCCAGTGCGCC
>JADLBB010000215.1 GCA_020848055.1 Chloroflexota bacterium
ACGCCATCGGCGTCGTCAAGGACGCGCTCAACCCCGACGACTTCGCCCAGGCCGTGGCCCTCGGGCTGGATGTCAACGGCGTCCGCACGACGCTGGAGGAGCAGCTCGCCGCCCTTGAGGCCGCTCACGACGAGGCGGAGGAACGCAACGCAGCCGCCAAGGAGGAGCAGCGCCGCACCGCCGACCTGCTCCGCAGCGAGGGGCAACTGTCGCGCAACGCCATCGGGCGTGTGTCGGAGAAGACGGAGGCCATGCGGGCCACCGCCGAGCGCCAGCGTCTCGACGCCATCTCGTCTGACTCGGCCATGCTCGGCACCCTCCATCAGATCCGCGACAAGAACGCCAAGATCGCGGTGACGGTCAACACGTCGATCACCGTGTCCGCCGCTGCGATGAACAAGCAGCTCACCTCGTACCGCGAGTCCAGCGGCTCCGGCGGGTTCATCTGATGACGAAGACGCTGACCATCAACGAGGTTGACTTCACCTCGAAATGGCGGGCGGACGAGTCAGGCTGGACCTCTCGCGCCCACATGGGCGAGTCGGCCCAGTCCACGTTCGTCATCGACGACGACGACGGCACGATCGACCACGCCAACTTTGCCTCGCGCAAGATCGTCGAGGTCTGGGAGGACGCATCCGGTACGGCGGTGTGCCTGTACCGCGGCCGGATGATGAACCACACGCTCCATCGCGGCGACGTGGAGATGGGCGTGGCGATGCAGTGGACCCTCAACACCGAGGACTACAACATCGACCTGCGCGGCATCCGGGTCACGTCGTCGACCCGGTCGTCGGAGTCGGACTACACCCGCGTCCTGGCATACGCGGCGGGATACCTGGCCGGGACCGCCTCCACCAACGCGCACGCCCGCGACTCGACCGACCTCGGCACGACCTACGTCGTCAACGACGACACCGTCACGCTCCCCGCGGAGACCTACACCTACACCTACCCGTTCGAGATTCTGCAACGGATCTCAGAGGTGGCGGGCAAGACGTACTTCGTCTTCGTGGACGACGAAGGCGACGGGCAGCTGTACTACGCCTCGATCACCGACACCACCTTCGCGTCGGACATCTCGATCACCGATGCCGGGACGGCGGATGGCGAGGATTCGTACGCGCCGATCTACGTCGGCCCTCCGGGCGATCATGAGGGCCAGCACGTCATCAGCGGCGGCGGGCTGGAGTACCTCAACGGCGCGGGCTTCTACGAAGAATCGAACATCGCATCGGGCGAGACCAACCACGACAAGTGGGAGGAGCACCTGACCGACGACTTCGTCCAGAACGCGACCGATGCGGCCAACCTGCTCCAAGCCATCGTCGGCTCGCGCGACAACGAGCAGTTCAACTACACCTGCGCCATCAAGATGCAGGCGTCCGAGGTCCACCGCATCAAGGCGGGCATGACCCTGTCGGTTCGTCTGGCGGCGGCCAACCTCGTCACGCCCGAGACCCTCCGCGCCGTCCAGGTCACCGTCGAGCCGACCGATCCGGACTGGTATCTCGTCAGCCTCGAGCTGGGCTGGCCGCGCGATGCGCCCCTCATCCGCCGTCGTGGCAACGGACCACGCGCACCCGCCCAACCCACCGATCCGGTCGCAGGCGGCTCGGTACGGCTGTACCACTCGGGCCACCAGGCCGGTGAGGCGTCCTCCACGCCGCAGCAGGCTGCCGCGCCGGACCTCGGCGTCAGCGACTTCGACGCCGCCTGGGACGACGCCACCAACGCCGACTTCTGGATGTTCTACCTGACCAAGACATCCGGGGCCGGTGAGCGGACGCGCGACGCGGTCAACCTGGGGGTCGGCGACTATGCGCTGGGTGGCAACGTCATCGCGCTGTCCGAGAGCGCCGACCTGCTGGCCATCATCCAGGGCGGCGGCACGTTCCGCGGCCAGAACCGCGCCCGCTCCCGCTCGGGCATCGGCATCAACGAGGGTGCCCAGAACGACGTGATCGAGACCTGCGGGCGCATCTATCGTCCGGGCACCGGCTTCGTGGCCGACCTGTGGGACGTGGGCGACGCGACCGGCGACCTCAAGTTCGCCGCGCAGACGACCGAGGTCAACCGTTCCTTCTCCGGCACGTTCAGCGCCTACGCCAGCGCGGTGGGGACTGACTACCTCGTCGTCGATTACGGCTTCCATCACACCGCGCCCACCAGTGGCGGAGCCGGTGCGACCATCGAATTCGGCGGGACCGGCGCCGATCTGCCGGAGGATCAATCTGCCACGTCGGGCACATCGTGGGTCGAGTTCACCGGCACCGGCTCGGCAGGAACACCGGGCGACGTGCCTGAGCCCGTCGGCACCGAAGGCTCACCGGGCGACAACACCGGCCAGTACGCCGCCGAGAACCACGTCCACGCCCACGGCTTCCTGTCCACCTCGGAGACGCGCTACCACGACGACACGCACATCGAGGTCACCGGCACCGATGGGGTCAACCTCGGGGCCAACGTGGCCGACGCGCTGGACCTGCTGGCATCCAAGCTCGACGGCGGCACCGATGGGCAGGTCCTGACCAAGCAGTCGGGCGACGACTACGACGTGGACTGGGAGACGCCGAGCGGCGGGGGTGGGGGCGGCGGTGGTGTCACCGTCCTCGCACCGTCAAGCGATACCTACATCAACTCGCAGGCGGCGACGACCAACAGCGATACCGAGACCGAC
>JADLBB010000216.1 GCA_020848055.1 Chloroflexota bacterium
CGCCTGGCCGATGCCGGCGCGCGAGGTGGCGGCTGATGGGACCGGAGCGGCGCCCGCGGTTCGAGCCGGTCGAGCCGCAGCCGGTCGAGCCGGGTCCGACCGACCCGGAGTCGGTGGCGAACCAGCCCTGGGCGCGCGACGACGACGAGTTGCTCCTGCTCGACGGGTTGGAGGACATCGATGAGGCACCCGACAACGAGCGCGACGACGAGGTTATGTAGGGGCGCCTATCCACTCTTCTTATCGCTTCCTCAGGCCGGCTCGCCTGGCGGCTCGCGATGGTCGATCGAAGCTGGGACAGTGACGGCTGGTTTCTTGCCATAGTCGCGGCAGGAGTGAGCCATCGTAGCGCGGCGGCCAGATCATTGAGGATGGCGCCGACGTCGTTCGGGCCGAGGAAGCCGATGATTTCACCGGGATTGACGGTCAGATTCGGGTCGGACATGGTGCTTTGTCCCGGCTCGGCCTACTCCGAGGCAGCGGCGATGGTGGTGCTCAGCCAGGCAATGCTGCGCGCCACCATCGCCGCCGGCTCAGCCACGGTCTGGTAGGTCAGGTCCTCGTCGAGCGCCGCCCAGGCTTCGCGCCCGGTCAGCAGCCGCTCCAGTTCCACCGCCAGCCATCCTCGGTAGCTGGCCGCCTGCAATGCCCGCACCACGCTAGCATAGTCGAGCGTGCCGTCGCCCACCGGCACGACCTGGCCATCGCGAATGTCCTTGGCGTGGAGGTGGCCGACGCGGTGGCCCCAGCGGGGGAAGAATTCCGTGAACGCCACGCCGCCCTTCGCCAGCCAGGCCACATCAAGCGTCAGGCTCACCAGCGCTGGGTCCGTCTCGGCGCACACCCGAGCCAGTTCGCCGCTGGCGACTGACACGGAGTAGTTGTGGTAGTGCAGCCGAATGCCGGCCTCCAGAGCGGTCCTTCCCAGTGCGTCCAGCGCCGTGACGGCCGCTGTCACCTGCGCCGCCGTTGGCGGGACCGGCCGGTTGCGGAGCGTGGCGACGGTCAGGCGCCGGCCGCCCAGCGTGGCTACCAGCGCCGCGCCCTGGCGCACGATCGCGTGATTGGCCGACTGCCGCGCAGGGTCGTACAGGTCCAGCCGCAGCACGCCGCCGATGAACGCCAGCCCGTGTCGCGCCAGCAGCCACCGCACCATCGCTGCCTCGACTCCGTCCAACAGATGCAGGCCAATCTCGACGCCGGCCGCGCCCGCGCCGGCTGCCTCGCCCAGGACGCCGTTCAGGTCCGCCCGCACCCGCGCCGCACCCCAGGTCACTGTCTGAGCGCCGATCCGGATGTGCTCCCCAGCAAGCCGTGCTGCCATCCTGTCGTTTGCCCTCCCGACGCGCTGCGTAGTCTAGCAGGAGCGGCGCGACGTGGTGCTCCAGGCGGCAACCGGCTATGATGGACGCGGACTCCCGTGACACGTGGTAATCGCTGCGAGGAGAGATACCGATGACGGTCGTCGATGTCAGCCAGCAGACGTATCCGGTCACCTGGAATGGCCAGCCGCGGACGCTGGCAGTGCCACGCGACCGCCTGGCCGCCGAGATCGCCATGCACGACTTCCCGGCGCTGCCCGACCCCGCCGCCGCGATCATCGCCGCGCTGGAGAACCCCATCGGCGCGGCGCCGCTCTCGGAGCAGCTCCGGCCGGGCATGACGGTGGCGCTGCTGACCGGCGACCGCATCACCGATGTCATGCTCGGCGCGCGCGACGGTGTCGGCCTGCGCCTGCTCGACCACCTCAACCGGCTCGGCATCCGCGACGAGGACGTGACGCTCGTCCACGCCGGCGGCTCGCACTACAACCCCGACTGGCAAGCGCGCTTCGGCGAGGTGCTCTCCGGTCGCGTGCGCACCATGCGCCACGACGCCTGGGATACCGCCAACCTGCGGTACCTTGGCGTCACCCGCCGCGGCACGCCGGTGTGGGTCAACCGCGTCGTCATGGAGGCCGACTTCATCCTCGGCGTCGGCGAGATCTGCCCGAACGCGCACGGCGGCTGGACCGGTGGCGGCAAGATGATCGTACCCGGTGTCGCCGGCATGGACACGATCGAGCAGAACCACGCCTTCCTGCTGGCGCCGCTCAACGTGCTCGGCCTGGCCGACGGCAACCCGCTGCGCCTGGACATGGAAGAGGGTGCGCGCATGGCTGGCCTGCACATGAAGGTCGATGTGCTGGTCAACAGCCAGGCCCAGGTCGTCGACGTCTACGCCGGCGACTTCTACCGCGAGCACCGGACGGCGCTGCCAATGGCGCGGCGCATCTGGATGACGCGCATGGACCCGGTCGACGTCGTCGTCGTCTCCCCCGGCGAGCGCTCCGACCGCTACTTGTCCGGCTCGATGTTCATCCGGCTGGAGTCGGCCGATCTGGCGCTGAAGGACGACGGCATCATCATCCACGCGCTGTCGGCGGCCGGCGGCTGGGCGCCGCCCGAGGCGGTCGAGCGCCAGCAGGCCGAGCCGGCCAGCACGATGCAGCAGAGCATGGAGGAGCTGGCGCACACGATGGTCCGGCGCAAGGGCAACTTGCGCAACGTCTCGATCTGCTACACCGCCAAGCAGGTGCTGACGAAGCGGCGCACGATCCTCGTCTGCGACGGCATCGGCCCGACGGAGGCGGCCAGCTACGGCTTCGCCGGCTGCACCAGCGACTTCGACGCGGCGCTGGCGCAGGCGCTGGCCGAGCGCGGCCCCGGCGCGACGGTGGCGACGCTGATCAACCACGGCATCGCCTGGCGCATGCTGCCCTGGCGCGAAGGGTAGGGGTCTGGGGGTCAGGGGTCGGGGATCACGGATTATGAGCCGACCCCTCCGTCGGCAAGCAGGCTGCGATGGCCCACGATACCAAACCAATCCGTGTCCTGCCGGACAGCGACCTAGCGCGGCTGCTGGATGCCGCCGCGCGGGCGCCCGTCTTGCTGGAGAAAGAGGGCGTGCTCTATCGGGTAAGCCGGGTCGAGGCCGACAGCGCTATCGCCGCCTACGACCCCGCGGCCGTGCGCGCCAGCATCCAGGCCGCCGCAGGGCTGCTGACGCCCGCTGACGCCGAGCGGCTCAAGGCCGGCATCTACCAGGCGCGCGAGGAGGGCACGCGACCTGAGTAGCACTCTTCGCTACCTGGTCGACAGCGACTGGCTCATCGATGCGCTGGCCGATATTCCCTCGGCCCGCATGGTCCTCGAAGCCCTGTCGCTCGAGGGATTGGCAGTCAGCATCGTGGCCGTGGGCGAACTCTATGAAGGCGCAGCCGGCTTCCCCGATCCCGATGCGCAGTTGGCAGCCTACCGGGCGTTTCTGGCACCCTTTCCCATCCTCGGCCTGACGGACCCAATCGTGGAACGCTTCGCCCGTGAGCGGGCGCGCCTGCGCCGCACCGGCCGGCTCATCCCTGATCTGGACCTGCTGATCGCCGCGACGGCCTTGCACTACGACCTGGCGCTACTGACACGCAATGTCCGTCACTTCACGCCGGATCGCCTCCCCGACATACGGCTGTACCGGCCGAGTCCGGACCGATAGCGTTGCGACACACGCCCGTCTTGCGTCAGCTATGGGCGCCACGGTGGCGACGCTGATCAACCACGGCATCGCCTGGCGTATGCTGCCCTGGCGCGAGGGGTAGGGTCGGGGGTCGGGGGTCGGGGGTCGGGGACCAAGGTTGACCGGTTCCTCCACGAGAAGATGGCGATGGCACACGAAACCGAGCTAATCCGTGTCCTGCCTGACAGCGAGCTGGCGCGGCTGCTGGACGCCGCCGCGCGGGCGCCACTCTTGCTGGAAAAGGAGGGTGTGCTCTACCGCGTCAGTCGGGTCGAGCCGGACCACCCCGTGGTGGCGTACGACCCCGAGGCGGTACGCGCCGCACTCCGGGCGTCGGTGGGTCTCGTGACGCCCGCCGATGCCGAGCGCCTCAAAGCTGCTATCTACCGCGCTCGGGAGGAGGGCACGCGCCCTGAGTAGTCCGCTGCGCTATCTGGTCGATAGCGACTGGCTCATCGATGCGCTAGCCAACGTGCCGTCTGCCCACGATACCCTCGACGCCCTGGCACCCGAGGGGCTGGCGATCAGCAGCATCACCGTGGGTGAAATCTACGAGGGCGCTGGTGGCTATCCCAATCCCGATGTGCAACTGGCGGCCTACCGGGTGTTGCTGGCCCCCTTTCCCGTCCTCGGCTTGACCGATCCGATCATGGAGCGATTCGCCCGCGAGCGCTGGCGTCTGCGCCGGATTGGCTCGCTCATCCCGGACCTGGATCTCCTCATCGCGGCGACCGCACGTCACCACGATCTGGCCCTCCTAACGCGCAACGTCCGCCACTTCACGCCGGACCGATTGCTGGACCTCCGGCTATACCAGCCTGATCTAGCGCGGTAACGGCTGTCGCAGTGGGGCGCAACGGTGGCGACGCTGATCAATCACGGCATCGCCTGGCGGATGCTGCCCTGGTCCACGCCGTCCACGGCGTCCACTCGTCATCCCGGTGGTGGGCTGGCTCAGCCGATGCCGAGTGTGCCGGTGCGGAGCCAGCGCCTCATCAGCCGGTTGAAGAGGAGCGCACCGCCCAGCAGCGCCCCGACGGCGCAGGCTGCCAGGATGGCGATCTCGGCCAGCAACGGCAGCAGCACGGTGACGCCGGAGAGGCTGCCGCGGAAGGCGTCAATCGCGTAGGCGATCGGGTTGAATCAGGCCAGCGTCCGGAACGGCTCGGGGATGAACGGGATCAAGTAGAAGGCCTCGCTCAGGAGCAGCAGCGGCCGGAAGGTCAGCGTCATCATCAGACCACCCGGCGGGATGGCCGGGGTAAGGATTTCGACACAACCCCAGGCCGACATTGACCTAACGACAGTGCGGAAGATAGAGGCTGCTGGCATCAGGACCCGCCCGGACGCTGCCCAGTCGCTCAACGACCGCCTTGCCCGGCCCGGGTCAGCGTGGCACAATAGACGGTCGCACCGGCGGTGAGCGCGGTGCGCTTCGGCTGGCTCCCGTTCGCGAGGTGTGCCGGTGGCGACGTCCGCGCAGCGCTACTATATCTGGACCGTCGGCTGTCAGATGAACCAGGCCGACTCGGCCCGCGTGGCGGCCGTGCTGCGCGAGGCTGGCCTGACCGAGGCCGATGGCGAAGACGACGCCGACGTCGTCATCCTCAACTCGTGCAGCGTGCGCCGGCAAGCCGAGCTGCGCATCGAGGGCAAGCTCGGCTCTTTGCTGGGCCTCAAGCGGCGCCGGCCCGACCTCAAGGTCGCGCTCACCGGCTGCATGGTCACGGGTCAGCAGGGGCAGCTCAAGCGCCAGTTTCCAGTCATCGACTACTTCTTTGAGCCCTCGGACCTGGACGACTTCGCTGCCCAGTTCCTGCCCGATCATGCCGTCGACGCCCGCGAGCTGGTCCATTACTACGTCGATGAGCGCCGCGACCCGTCAGTGACCGCCTTCGTGCCGGTCGTCTATGGCTGCAACAAGAACTGCTCCTACTGCGTCGTGCCCTTCCGGCGCGGCCAGGAGCGCAGCCGGCCGGTGGCCGATATCGTGCGCGAGGTTGCGGCGCTGGCGGCACGCGGTGTGCGCGAGGTGACGCTGCTCGGTCAGACGGTCAATCATTATGGCCGCGATCTGTCGGAGCGGCCGACGCTGGCGCAGTTGCTGGCGGCTGTGTCGGCGGTCGACGGACTGGAGCGGCTCCGGTTCTTGACGTCGTACCCGCGCGACTTCGGCCCCGACCTGATCGCGGCGGTCGCGACTCTGCCGAAGGTTTGCGAGCACATCAACATCCCCGTGCAACACGGCGACAACGCCGTCCTGCGCCGCATGCGGCGCGCCTACACCGTCGAGCGCTACCGCGACCTGATCGACCGGCTGCGCGCTAATGTGCCCGGCGTGACGATCGCCACCGACATCATCGTCGGCTTCCCCGGTGAGACGGCCGAGCAGTTCGATGCGACGCTGCGCCTGATCGAGGATGTGCGCTTCGACGTCGTCCACGGCGCGATGTACTCGCCGCGACCGGACACGCTGTCGGCGACCTGGCCGGACGATGTGCCGCCGGGCGAGAAGCTGCGCCGGCACAAGGCGCTGGAAGCGCTCCAGACCGGCATCGCCACGAGCATCAACCGGCGCCTCGTCGGCAGCGAGCAGGACGTCCTGATCGAGCAGGAGGGCGCCGGCCGCTGGGGCGGGCGCACGCGCGGCAACAAGCTCGTCTACCTGACCGACGGCGCGGC
>JADLBB010000217.1 GCA_020848055.1 Chloroflexota bacterium
ACGCCGTCGCTGTTGAGCGCCAGCCAGGTCGAGCGCATCCTGGGCGCGACACATGACCGATGGACCGCGTCCGCCCTCGAGGAGGTGACGCTCGAGGCCAATCCGAGCGAGCGAGAGACCCCCGACTGGGTCGGGCTGCGGGCGGCAGGCGTCGATCGCATCAGCCTCGGGGTGCAGTCGCTCCGCGACGCCGACCTGGTCGCGCTGGCTCGCGGGCACACCGCGCGCGAATCGCGCGACGCGTACGCGGCGGCGCGCGCGGCCGGCTTCGACAACATCAGCATCGACCTCATCTACGGGATCCCCGGGCAATCGCTCGACGATTGGCGCGCGGGCCTGGCCGAGGTGATCGCCATGCAGCCCGACCACCTCAGTTGCTACGCGCTGCAGCTGGCGCTCGAGCCCGATGAGTGGGCCGCGCCGCCGCGGCCCGGCGCTTTGCGCTGGCGCAACCGGATGGTGCCGCGCCAGGACGACGGCCTGGCCGCCGAGCAATACAGGATGGCCGAGGAGGTCCTGGGCGAGGCGGGGTACGATCATTACGAACTCAGCTCGTGGGCGCGTCCGGGACGGGCGTCGCGGCACAACGGCGCGTACTGGGCGCGCCGGGCGTACACCGGACTCGGCGCCGGTGCGCACTCGTACGATGGCGCGGCCGAGCGGTCGTGGAACACGCGAGACCTGGACCGCTACCTCGAGGCCATCAAGGCTGGCGAGCGCCCGCTGGAGGGATCCGAGACGCTGGACGAGCCAACCCGCGCGTTCGAGGCCATTGCGCTCGGCCTGCGCCGGGTCGCGGGCCTCGAGCGTGCCGCGTTCGCCGCCGAGTTCGGCGACGACCCGGCCAAACGCTACGCGGACGCCGTCGCCGAGACGACCGCCACCGGCCTGCTCGAGATCGACGAGCGGACCATCCGGCTGTCGGCGGCCGGGCGCCTGCTGGCGTCCGAGGTCCTGGTGGCGTTCGCCTGATGCTGCTGCCAATCGCCTGATGCTGCTGCCGATCGCCGTCCTGCGTGGCGTCGCCGATGGCACCGTCGACCGCGCGTTCCGCCGCTGGGAGCGGCCGCGGGTCAGACCGGGCGGACGGCAGCGCACGACCGTCGGGGTCATCGGCTTCACGTCGGTCGCTGTGGTCGAGCGGAGCGACCTGACCGACGCCGATGCCCACCGCGCGGGCCATCCGTCGCTGGAACGGCTGCTGGCCTTCCTCGATCGGTGCCCGGATCGGCCGATCTGTCGCATCGGCGTGGAGCTGGTCGGACCGGATCCACGCGTGGCGCTGCGCGACGCGGTGCCGGGCGAGGGCGAGGTTGCCGACATCGCTCGACGGCTCGAGCGTCTCGATCGCTCCAGCCGGCATGGGCCGTGGACGCACGCGTACCTGGCGGCCATCGGGGAGCGCCCGAACACACCCGCCGCCGACCTGGCGGCATCGTTCGGGCGCCGCAGGCAACCGTTCAAGCTCGACGTTCGCAAGCTCAAGGAGCTCGGCCTGACCGAGAGCCTGCGGCCCGGCTATCGGCTGTCGCCGCGCGGCGAGGCCGTGCTGTTGGCGCTCACGAGCCGGCGTTGACATCGGCGCTGGCCGAGCGGTACCATGCCCTCAGCAATTGTTAGCACTCTCACCATGAGAGTGCCAAACCGACGGCCGGAGGACCCGTGAGCGACAATCCACGCATGCGCGAACGCGGCACTGCGATGCATCCGGCGGTCGATCTGACCGACCGGCAGCGTTCGGTGCTGCGCGCCGTCGTGGAGGATTACGTGCTCACGGCCATCCCGGTCGGTTCGAAGGCGCTGGTCACCCGTTACGGCCTGGGTGTCTCACCGGCCACCGTTCGCAACGCGATGGCCGAGCTGGAGGCGCTGGGCCTGCTGAGCCATCCGCACACCAGCGCCGGTCGCGTGCCGTCGGACCTGGGCTACCGGCTGTACGTCGAGTCGCTGATGCGCGAGACGGACCTTGACTCGACCGACCGGCTCATGATCCGCCACCAGTTCAGCCAGGTCCAGCTGACGAGCAACGAGTGGCTGCGCCTGGCGGCCAGCATCCTGGCCGGCAGCACGCGAGCCGCATCGGTCGTGACGCCCGCCCGTTCGCGTCGGGCGCGCTTTGGGCACGTCCAGCTGGTCGCGCTGGCCGACGGGACCCGGCTGCTGGTGTTGGTCATGGCCGACGGCAACGTCGTTCAGCGCCGCGTCGATCGCGGTGCGCTCGAACGCGAGCTGCCCGACGCCTCGCTCGATCAGTCCGAGCTGGACTCGGTGGCGGCCACGCTCAACGCCGAGCTTGCCAACCAGACCGCGCCCCAGGTGCGACGACGGACCGCCCGGTTGGCACCGCTGGCCGGTCGCATCGGTGAGGTTGTCGCCGGCCTGCTGGAAGAAGCGGACTCGGTGGTGATCGAGGAGGTCTTCACCGACGGCATCGTCAATGTCCTCGAGCAGCCCGAGTTCGCCGAGGGCAGCAAGCTGCGCCCGATACTGGAGGTCATCCAGCGTTCGGAGTTCCTCGAGCAGCTAGTGCCGCTCATCACGCGGCGCGGTGGCGTGCACGTCATCATCGGCCGCGAGAATTCGCTCGACGCCATGCACGAGGTCAGCCTGGTGTTCGCGCCGTACGGCGCGCCGGATCGGGCGCTCGGCCTGCTGGGCGTGCTGGGTCCGACCCGCATGCGCTACCCGCGCGCCATCCCGACCGTGCGCTACCTGTCCACCCTCATGAACGAACTGATCAACAGCGAGCACGACACACCCCAATGAGCGATCACACCACCAACGGCGGCGTCCAGCCGCGGACCAAGACCCGCGGCGAGGAGCGTGCCGATTCGATCAAGACCCCGAGCCGCGTCGAGCTGGCCGAGCGCGTCACGGCGCTCGAGCGCGAGCTGGCCGAGGCGCAGGCGAAGAACGAGGAGCACCTGTACAACTGGCAGCGCTCCGCCGCCGACTTCGCGAACTTCAAGCGCCGGACCGATGAGGAGCGCGCCGCGGTCGGCCAGTTCAGCAACGCGATCCTCATCGGCAAGCTGCTGGCCGTCCTCGACGACTTCGACCGCGCGCTCGACGCCGTGCCGGACGAGCAGGTGACCAATCCCTGGGTCGAGGGCATGGAGCTCGTCGAGCGCAAGCTGCGCACGGTCCTCGAGTCGGAGGGCGTGACCGCCATCGAGGCGGTCGGCCAGCCGTTCGACCCCAACATCCACGAGGCGGTCGTCCACGAGCCGACGACCGAGCATCCAGACAACCAAGTGATCGGCGAGCTGCAGCGCGGCTATCGGCTGCACGACCGGGTCCTCCGGCCGAGCCTCGTCCGAGTGGCGAACAATCCGAAGGAGCAGTAACGACCAATGGGCAAGATCATCGGCATCGACCTGGGCACGACCAACTCGGTCGTGGCCGTCATGGAGGGCGGCGAGCCACAGGTCATCACCAACGCGGAGGGCGGCCGCATCACCCCATCGGTCGTCGCCTTCGCCAAGAGCGGGGAGCGGCTGGTCGGCCAGGTCGCCAAGCGGCAGGCCATCACCAACCCCGAGAACACCATCTTTTCCATCAAGCGCTTCATGGGCCGCCGCTTCGACGACCCCGAGGTGCAGCGCAGCAAGGGACTGGTCCCGTACGAGGTGGCCAAGGACCCCAAGTCCGATGGCATCGTCGTGAAGCTGGCCAACGACAAGACCTTCAGTCCGCCCGAGATCAGCGCCATGATCCTGCAGAAGCTCAAGGGCGACGCGGAGGCGTACCTGGGCGAGAAGGTGACCGAGGCGGTCATCACCGTCCCGGCCTACTTCGACGACACCCAGCGCCAGGCGACCAAGGATGCCGGGCGCATCGCCGGGCTGGACGTCAAGCGCATCGTCAACGAGCCGACTGCATCGGCCCTGGCGTACGGCTTGGACAAGGACCGCGACGAGAAGGTCGCCGTCTATGACCTGGGCGGCGGCACGTTCGACATCAGCATCCTGGAGCTGTCGGAGGGCGTGTTCGAGGTCCGCTCGACCAACGGCGACACGCACCTCGGCGGCGACGACTTCGACCAGCGCGTCATCGACTGGCTGGGCGCCGAGTTCAAGAAGAACGAGGGCATCGACCTGTCCAAGGACCGGATCGCGCTCCAGCGCCTGAAGGAGGCCGCGGAGAAGGCGAAGATCGAGCTGTCGTCGACGACGAGCACCGAGATCAACCTGCCCTTCATCAGCGCCGATGCCTCCGGGCCCAAGCACCTGGTCATCAGCCTGACCCGGGCCAAGCTCGAGGACCTCGTGGCCGACCTCATCACCAGGACCACCGAGCCGGTCCGCAAGGCCATGGCCGACGCGAACATGAAGCCGAGTGACATCGACGAGGTCATCCTGGTCGGTGGCATGACCCGCATGCCGGCCGTGGTCGAGGCGGTCAAGAAGATGTTCAACGGCAAGGAGCCGCACAAGGGCGTCAACCCCGACGAGGTGGTGGCGGTCGGTGCGGCCATCCAGGCGGGAGTCCTGGGCGGCGAGGTCAAGGACGTCCTGCTGCTGGACGTCACGCCGCTGTCGCTCGGCATCGAGACGATGGGTGGCGTGGCGACCAAGATGATCAACCGCAACACGACCATCCCCACCAGCCACACCCAGATCTTCTCGACCGCATCGGACAACCAGCCGAGCGTGGACATCGTCGTGCTGCAGGGCGAGCGCGAGATGGCCGCCGACAACAAGAAGCTGGCCACGTTCCGACTCGACGGCATTCCACCGGCGCCGCGTGGCATCCCTCAGATCGAGGTCACCTTCGACATCGACGCCAACGGCATCCTCAACGTCGGCGCCAAGGACAAGGCGACCAATAAGGAGCAGAAGGTGACGATCACCGCGTCGTCGATGCTGGCCAAGGACGACGTGGACCGCATGGTCCGCGAGGCTGCCGAGCACGCCGAGGAGGACCGCGCCAGACGCAGCGAGGTCGAGTCGCGCAACGAGGCCGACGCGCTGGTCTACCAGGGCGAGCGGTTGCTCAAGGACCTCGACGACAAGTTGTCGGACGAGGACAAGGCCGAGGTCAACGCCAGGATGGATGCCGTGCGCGAGGCGCTCAAGGGCACCGATGCCGGTTCCATCGATTCCACCAAGGGCCAGCTGGCCGAGGCGCTGCAGCGCGCCGGCACGAAGGCCTACGAGGCGACGCCACCCGACGGCGGCAACGGTGCCGATGGCGC
>JADLBB010000218.1 GCA_020848055.1 Chloroflexota bacterium
CGATGGTGGAGATGAGGGGACTCGAACCCCTGACCCCCTCCTTGCAAAGGAGGTGCTCTCCCAGCTGAGCTACATCCCCATCGGCGGACGCCATCGTAGCAGCGTCAACGGAACACCACCGTGCGCGCACCATGGAGCAGGACGCGGCGCTCGACGTGCCAGCGCACGGCTCGTGCCAGGGCCACGCATTCGACGTCGCGGCCCACGCGGGCCAGCTCGACGACCGAGTGGGCGTGGTCGACGCGGGCGACCTCCTGCTCGATGATCGGTCCCTCGTCGAGGTCCGCAGTCACGTAGTGCGCCGTCGCGCCGATAAGCTTGACGCCGCGCTCGTGCGCCTGCCGGTACGGCCGTGCTCCCTTGAACGAGGGCAGGAACGAGTGGTGAATGTTGATGGCGCGGCCGGCCAGCGCGGCGCAGGCGGCCGGACCGAGCACCTGCATGTAGCGCGCCAGCACGACCAGGTCGATCGCGTCGCGCTCGACGAGGGCGAGGAGCGCCGAATCGACCGCCTCCGGCGCAGCCGACGGACCCGGAAGCTCATGGCACGGCAGGCCGTAGGCAGCCGCCAACTGGCCTGGCTCGGCGTACGGGGATCCGACACCCACGATGTCGGCGCGGATGCCGCCGCTGCGCCATCGGAACAACAGGTCGTTCAGACAATGCTCCTCGCGCGAGACGAGCACCAGGATCCGCGGTCGCTCGGTCGCGTCGTGCACCTGCCAGGTCATCGCCATGTCCGCCGCCAGCGGCGCGATCTCCGCCCGCCAGGCCGCCGCGTCTCCATCGGCGGCGAACGAGATGCGCATGAAGAAGACCGATGCGTCCGGGTCGCCGAACTGCTGGCTGTCAGCGATGTTGCCCCCGCGCCGAGCTATCGCGCCGGCCACCGCCGCCACGATGCCCGGTCGATCGGGGCATGACAGGGTCAGGACCAGATCGGTCACGACCAGCCTACGGGGGTGTGAGCCGGCGCCGTGGTTCGGGCGGCAGCACTTCGCCGGGGGGCCACGCAATTTCGCGCACGACGCAGATCGGCGTCTGCTCGGTCGATTGGCCGAGCGGGTTGTCGGCGAAGAGGCGTTCCACGAACCGGCGGTCGATGCCCGGGCTGGCGCCCAGGACGGCACAGCCGGCGTCGTTGGCGTCGATGATGGCCACCGGGTGACCGATGGCCGCGGCGATCGTCCGCGCCGCTCCATTCGGGTCGCGGGGGCCGAGCGTGGCGGCGTGGTTGTAGGGCGGGATGGTGTAGCTGGTCGGCCCGTCGATCGCCTTGGCCTGCGGACCGGCCACGCGATAGAACATGCCGTGCACGCCGAACGGCTTCGTCACCGCAGAAACCGCCGCAGCGAGCAGGATGCGCGGTGCGCCGACCTCGCGAATGGCGAGCTCCATCGTCTCGGCCGAGCCGAGGCCGATGCCGTAGCCGGGCCGCGTCACGTGCCGCTCCAGGAAGCGGGCCAGCCAGCCTGGACGGATGTCGGCGATCGGGTACGAGCGGCCCTGCGTGATGGCGACCATGCGCTCGCTGACCGCCACGCACCTGACGTCGTCACCGAGCGGGCCGGCATATTGCGTCACAACCGCGGTGGCATCGTCATCGGCCGTCACGAGGTGCGTGCGCACCGGGTGCCGCGCGTACACGGCTCCACCCAGCGATACATGCAGCGCACGTCCCTCGTTCGGAGCGGCAAGGACGCCGGTGGGCCGCGCATCCGTCGTGGACGCGGGCGCAGGTGCATCGGTCATCGGCGCACGGCGCTCCATGGTCGAGGGAAGGGTGGTGGGCGTTTCTGGACTCGAACCAGAGACCTCTGCCTTATCAGGGCAGTGCTCTAACCAGCTGAGCTAAACGCCCCTCGGGAGCCGGAATCGTAGCACAGGGCCTCGGCGCTGCAACTGCGGCGTGGACCGGAGTGGCGCGGAGAGCGAAGGGGCCGCCTCGGGCGTCCGGAAGCGGCCACGGTGCTCATCGGCTGAAGAGTGACAGGAATCCGCTTCATCAGCGGGAGTCAGGTCGTCTGACTTCGAGGGCGACCATGCTCGCTCACCGATGCCCCCTCGAGGCATCGATCCTTGCGGCGAGCCGGCCGATCGACCTGGGATCGTTGTGGATCCGGCGAACCGGGTCCACTGGTCTCCCTAGAAAGGAGGTGATCCAGCCGCACCTTCCGGTACGGCTACCTTGTTACGACTTCGTCCCAATCACCAATCCCACCTTCGACGGCTGCCTCCTTGCGGTTGGCCCACCGGCTTCGGGTGTTATCGGCTTTCATGACGTGACGGGCGGTGTGTACAAGGCCCGGGAACATATTCACCGCAGTATGCTGACCTGCGGTTACTAGCAACTCCGGCTTCATGCAGGCGAGTTGCAGCCTGCAATCCGAACTGAGACCGGCTTTAAGGGATTAGCTCCACCTCGCGGTTTGGCGACCCGTTGTACCGGCCATTGTAGCGTGTGTGTAGCCCAGGACGTAAGGGCCATGCTGACTTGGCGTCATCCCCACCTTCCTCCGAGTTTCTCTCGGCAGTCTGGCATGAGAGATACAACATGCCACGGGGGTTGCGCTCGTTGCGGGACTTAACCCAACATCTCACGACACGAGCTGACGACAGCCATGCAACACCTGCATGACGGTCCCTTGCGGGAGGACGACGTTTCCGCCGTTTTCCGCCACATGTCAAGCCCTGGTAAGGTTCTTCGCGTTGCGACGAATTAAACCACACGCTCCGCTGCTTGTGCGGGCCCCCGTCAATTCCTTTGAGTTTTAGCCTTGCGGCCGTACTCCCCAGGCGGAACACTTAATGCGTTGGCTTCGGCACAGCCGGGGTCGATACCGACTACGCCTAGTGTTCATCGTTTACGGCTAGGACTACCGGGGTATCTAATCCCGTTTGCTCCCCTAGCTTTCGCGCCTCAGCGTCAAGAGTGGGCCAGGTAGTCGCCTTCGCCACTGGTGTTCCTCCCGATATCTACGCATTTCACCACTACACCGGGAATTCCACTACCCTCTCCCACCTTCAAGCCGATCAGTTTCCGATGC
>JADLBB010000219.1 GCA_020848055.1 Chloroflexota bacterium
GCTTCTCCGGCCGATCCGAGAAGGTGGCCGCGGTCATCGCCGAGTGCCGGCGCCTGGGGATCGAGGTCCGCCTGCCGGACGTCCAGCGCTCGCACGCACCCTTCACCGTCGAGACCGATGCGAACGGGGCTCCCGAGGCGATTCGCTTCGGCCTCGCCGCGATCAAGAACGTGGGAGAGGGCGCCATCGAGGCCATCACCTCGGTCCGCGACGGCGGCGACGAGCCCGGCCCGTTCCGCTCGCTCCACGACCTGTGCCGGCGGGTGGACCTGCGCACGGTCAACAAGCGAGTGCTCGAATCGCTCATCAAGTCGAACGCGATGGCCGCGCTCGGCACGGCCGGCGCGCTGCTCGACGCGCTCGACACCGCCCTGGAGAACGGACAGCGCCACCAGCGCGACGTGGCCGCCGGCCAGTCGACGCTGTTCGACCTGTTCGCGCTGCCGGCATCGGACGCCGGATCGGCGTACCTGGACGGCGGGGAGGAGATCCCGCGTCGCGAGCGGCTGCGCTGGGAGAAGGAGCTGATCGGCCTGTACCTGTCCGAGCATCCGCTGGGCGACATCGCCGATCAGCTGCCCGATTACGTCACCGCCTACACCGGCGATTTGGCCGAGGACGAGGACCAGTCGAAGGTCACCCTGGGCGGGATCATCCTCTCGTCGCGCCGCGTCATCACCCGGGCCGGCTCGACCATGCTGGTCGCGACGCTGGAGGACCTCACCGGTTCGGTCGAGGTCGTCGTGTTTCCCAGGGTGTTCGAGGAGACCGCTCCGGCGTGGGCCGATGACGCCGTCGTGCTCGTCACCGGGCGCATCGATCGCCGCGACGAGACGCCGCAGATCCTGTGCGAGGCGGTCCACGCCTGGGACGACGCGGTGCGCATGGGCCCGACCGCTTTCGGCGTGGAGCGGGATCGGCTCCTCGCCTCGCGCGGCGGCCGTCGCCCCAACGGCGCGAACGGCAACGGAAACGGTCTGGGCGGTGAGCCGCGCGACCAGGGCGTGTGGGGCAGCGGGCCACGCCAGGCCGTCCCGGTGGAGGTTCCCGCCCCGGTTGCCGTGGCCGTTGGCCCGGTCGCGGCCGTCGAGCCGGCCGATGAGCCACCGGCACCTGCCCACGCGGTGCCGATCCAGTCGGCACCCGAGGCCGCAGCGGCGACCGTGGCGGTGTCGATCGGTGATGACGTGCCTACCGACCAGCTGCTCGGTGCGATCGAATCGGTCAAGGGTGCGCTCGCCGGACGGCCCGGCCCGCTGGAGGTCGTCCTGTCGTTGAGCGTGGCTGGGGCGACGCGGAGGGTGCGTCTGCCGGATCGGGTGGCGTGGGACGAGCGCCTCGCCGCGGCCGTTCGTCGGGCGGCCGGAGTGCCGGTCGCGGTCGAGTTGCGTCCGCTTGTCGAGGATCGGCCGGCCTAGCGCTGCTATCCTCACGCTCGTGACGACGACCAAGCGCGCGCCGCGCCCAAGAGCGCCCGCCCGGAAACCACCCACGCACGATCCAGCGACCGATGCCGATGCGCTCGACGCTGCGATCCTGCGCTTCATGCGACCATTCCCGAACCGCACCGTTGACCTTGGCCCGCTGGCCGGGGAGCTCGGCGTCGAGCCGGCCGTCATCCAGCTGGCGGTGGAGCGGCTCGGGCGCCAACGCAAGGTCGTGGTGCCGTTCGTCGAGCCAGGCACCGCCGGCGGCGCCGAGCTGACGGCCGTCGGCCTGCGCTGGCTCATAGAGCGTGAGGGCGGGACCCCGGCCGACGTGCCAGCCGCGTTCCAGGCGGCGCAACGCCAGACGCGGACCGCCGACGATGCCCCGCGCCTGCCCAGATCGGTCGTGTACGGGGAAGGGCGCGACGCCTGAGGCCGCCGTAACTGCCTAGGCCCTGTCCTCCAGGAAGCGCCGCAGGAAGCGTCGCGTACCGTCCTGGCGTGGGTGGTCGAGAATCTGCTCGGGCGGTCCCTGCTCGCAGATGACGCCCTCCTCCATGAACACCACTCGATCGGCCGCCTCGCGGGCGAAGTGCATCTCGTGGGTGACCACGATCATGGTGGTGCCCTCGTGGGCCAGGTCCTCCATGACCTTGAGCACCTCGCCGATCAGCTCTGGGTCCAGCGCCGATGTCGGCTCGTCGAACAGCAGCACCTTGGGCTCCATGCACAGCGCGCGCGCGATGGCCACCCGCTGTTTCTGGCCGCCGGAAAGACGCGCGGGGTACTCGTCGCGCTTGTTGAGCAGTCCCACCTTGTCGAGATAGCGCTCAGCCGATGCTACCGCCTCGTCCTTGCCGACGCCACGAACCCGCGTCGGAGCCTCGATGCAGTTGGCCAGCACCGTCATGTGCGGGAACAGGTTGAAGTCCTGGAACAGCATCCCGGCGCGCAGCCGGAGCTGACGGATCTGCTCCTGGTGGGCTCGGTTGCGCTGGTGGAGTGGATCGGCCTCCATGCGCAGGCCGTCGATCTCAACCCATCCGACGGTGGGCTCCTCCAGGAAGTTGATGCAGCGCAGCAGCGTCGTCTTGCCGCTGCCTGATCGGCCGAGGATCATGACCGCCTCGCGCTGACGGACCTCGAGGTCCACGCCGCGCAGGACGTGGTTGTCGCCGAAGTACTTCTCGATGCCGCCCGTTCGGACGATCACCTCGCCAAGGTGCGCGGGAAGCGGGCCGTCGTAGCCCGATTGCATGGTCACCGGTCACCTCGCGCCATGCGCCGTTCGAGCCGCTCCTGGAAGTAGCTGAAGATGATGGTCAGCACCCAATACACCAGCGCCGCGATGAGCAGGGCCTGCAGCGTGTGGAAGGTCTGCGTGCCGGCGCGCTGCGCTCGCCACAGCAACTCCTGCACGGCGATGGTGCTGACGAGCGCCGAGTCCTTGATCATGGCCACGAAGTCGTTGCCGATGGCCGGCGTCACGATGCGGAACGCCTGCGGCAGCACGATGCGTCGCATGATGTTGCGCTCTGGCATGCCCAGTGCCTGGGCAGCCTCACGCTGGCCGCGCGGGACGGCCTGGATGCCGGCGCGGAAGACCTCGGTCATGTAGGCGCCGTAGTTGAATCCCAGCGCCAGGATGCCGCACAGCAGGGCGTCCAGCCGCACGCCCATCTGTGGCAGGGCGAAGTAGACGAAGAAGATCTGGACCAGCAGCGGCGTGCCCCTCACCAGCGAGACGTACAGGGACGCGACCGAGTACACGACCGCGTTGGACGACAGCCGCGAGATGGCGCCGATGATGGCCAGCGCCGTGGCCAGGATGATCGAGGTGACGCATACGAGCACGGTGACCGCGGTGCCGCCCAGGATGAACGGCGCCCACGTGCCCATCCACTCGAGGTCGATGTTGTCGGTGGCCCAAAGCCCGTAGATCAGGGCTCCGACCAGTCCGATCCAGACCGCGATGAACTGGATCCGGAACCAGGTCCGCTTGCGGCGCTGCGACGCGTCGATCCGGTCGAGGATCTCGGGTCGCGCTGTGGAGGTCGCCGGTGCCGCGGATGTCGTCACGTCGCCCTCGGACTATCGGGAATTGAAACGGGACGGGGGTGCGCTCTGCAATCCCCGTCCCGATGTGGTGTTCCCTTCCTACCCGTTGGAGGCGAGGACCGTCAGGTCCTGCCCGTCGTACCAGTGCTTGCTGAACTCGGTCAGCGTGCCATCGTCGTGCATGGCCTGGATGATGTCGTCGATCGCCGCGAGCAGCTGCGCGTGCGCCGGACCGCCCTTGTCGATCGCGACCGCCAGCGGCTCGTAGAAGACCGGGTCGCCGACCAGGTGCATGGTGATGCCCTCGCCCATGGCCTGCGCCACGGTGGTGGACGAACTGATCCAGCCCTGGAAGTCATCGCGGCCGGCCTGCCATGCCTCGGCGCAGTTCGCATCGGTGGGCAGGGTTGTGACCGTCACGCCAGCCGGCGGATCGACCGGGGTCGGTGCGTCCACCAGGGACAGGTTGCCGTTCAGCCAGTCCACGTAGGTCGTGGACTCGCCTGCGCACACGGTCTTGCCCGCGAAGTCGGCGACGGCCTTGATCGAATCGACGTTCGATGCCATCTGGGCCGGCGTGTAGTAGTAGGCCTTGCTGAAGTCGAGGACGGCCTTGCGGTCCGTTGTGATCGTCATCGAGCCGACGCTGATGTCCCAGCGCCCGGACCACGAGCCGGCAGTGATGGCCTCCCACTCCGGGGTCTCGAACTGAACGGTCACTCCGAGTCGCTTGCCGATCTCGTTGGCCACGTCGATGTCGAAGCCCTCGTAACTGCCGTCCGGCTTCAGGAACGATTGGGGCGCGTAGTTCGGATCGGTCGAGATCTTGATGACGCCAGCGTCACAGATCGTCTTGAGCAGGTCGTCACCCGAGGCGGTGGCGCAGGCGGTCTGTGCGCCACCCGCGCTCGCCGGGACGCTCGACCCGGTGTTGCTCTGGCATGCCGCCAGGATGAGCATCGCGACCGGCAGGACCGCGAGCTTTCGATATCGGTGCATCTGTTCCTCCATGCCGGCACGCTCATCGCGCCCGTCGGTTGAGTCGGATGGCACGTTGTAGCACGTCACGGGGGGATCGCGCACGCTTTGAGGACGCTGGCGCAGGGCGATCATCGGTAGACTCGAAGGCATGATCATCAACAATTCGCGGCCACCGCTGAGCCGAGCGGCGACGCTTCCGTCCCACTTCTACCTGGACTCTGACGTGCTCGAGCGCGAGAAGGAACTCGTGTTCGGACGCACGTGGCAGCTCGTGGCGCGCGTGGACGATCTCGCCCGCATCGGCGACTTCGTGCCGGTCACCGTGCTGGATGAGCCGGTCGTCATCACCCATGCCCAGGACGGCGAGCTGCACGCCTACTACAACGTGTGCAGGCATCGGGCCGGGCAGGTGGCGCTGTCCAAGGGCAACCGCAAGTCGCTGCAGTGTCGCTACCACGGCTGGACGTATGGGTTGGACGGCGCGCTGCGCGCCTGCCCTGAGATGGAGGAGACCGAGAACTTCCGCAAGGAGGACTTCGGGCTGATCCCGGTACGCGTGGACCGATGGGGCCCGTTCGTCTTCGTCTGCCTCTCGGACGATGCGCCGCCGCTGGCCGAGGTCATGGGCGCGATCCCGGGCGAGGTCGCCGTGGCCGGCTACGACGTGGATCGCATGCGCCTGGTCGAGCGGCGCGACTACGTCATCGAGTGCAACTGGAAGGTCTACGTCGACAACTATCTCGAGGGCTACCACCTGCCGATCGCGCACCCGCAGCTGTACAAGGAGCTCGACTACGACGCCTACCGCGTCGAGGAATTCCGGTACTACTCCAAGCAGCACGCGCCGATCCGTGAGCTCAGGCCGGGCGAGGAGATCGGGGTCGATCGGCGCTACCTCCGCCAGCCCGGCGCCGAGGACTCGGCGCTGTACTACTGGCTGTTCCCGAACACGATGTTCAACATCTACCAGGACAACATGTCGTCGAACGTCATCCTGCCCCTCGGGCCGGACCGCACGCTGACGATCTTCGAGTGGTTCTTCGCCGATCCGGGCTCCGGTCCCGGCTGGGAGTCGATGCAGCAGACGATCGCCTTCTCCGATGAGATCCAGCAGGAGGACATCGTCATCTGCGAGCAGGTCCAGCGCGGCCTGCGCTCGCGCGCCTACGACACCGGCCGCTTTTCCGCCAAGCGTGAGAACGGCGTCTACCACTTTCAGAACCTGGTCCGCGAGTTCCTGGGAGAGGGCTGACCCTCGGCCGCCGCTGGCCGACCGCCGCGGACCCTACGCGGGTGCGCGAAGCGGCAGATGCAGGCCACAGCCGCACTACGCGCGAAACTCGGCGGCTGCGGGGTCTTGTGCGGCGCTCAGCCTGCAGAACGTGTCGGTCGCACCCGCTGCGCGGACATTGTGCGGCGGCCAGATGAATCTGCCGGCTTCTCGAACC
>JADLBB010000220.1 GCA_020848055.1 Chloroflexota bacterium
CCTGATCCGCCACGACGGGGGCCCGGCGACCTCGCCGAGCCGTGCGGCGAGGACCGGCGCATCGTCCGGCTCGACGACGAACTCGAGGTGGGTCCGGCCGTTGGACAGGCTGAGCGAACCGTGGGCCAGAAAGAGCCCACGCAGCCAGGCCGTGCGGCAGTGATCGGCCGCGGCGGCCCAGTCGAACGGTCCATCGCTCGCCGTCTCCCCGGCGCGGCGCAACCGGACTGCCAGTCGCGCCACCGATGGCTCGCGCGGCACGGCCCCGCGGGCCGGCACAGCCTCGCGGGCCTGCACAGCCTCGCGGACCGGCACAGCCTCGCGCGGCACGGCCCCGCGGACCGGCCCGGCCCCTTCGGCAAGCCCGGCTCCTTCGGCAATCCCGGCACCGTCGGCAAGCCCGGCCGCCTCCGCCGCCCGATCGCACGACCGGGCCGGATCGATCGCAGCGAGCTCCGCGCGCAGGGCGGCGACGAGATCCCGATCCGTGCGACTCACGACATGTTCATGCCGATCGGATCGAGGCCCGCCGGCGTGAAGCGACCTCGATCTCGTAGGCGTGCAGGATCGCGCTGGCGAGGCGGCCCGGATCGTGGTGGTGGGCGTTGTCGGGATCGACCACGTCGTCGAGGACGAGGTGCGGTCGCGGGCCTGCCGTGGGTGGCCACTGCAGCCGGACATGCTCGGCTCGCCAGTCGGTCGGCACCCGAGCGTCGAAGCGGTTGTTGGCAAGGACGAGATCGACTATCCCCGGCCCGACATGCGCGTACAGCGCATCGACGTGGGCGGCGAGGTCCATGCCATCGGTCTCGCCCTCCTGGGTCGCGACGTTGCAGACGTACAGACGCGGCGCCCGGGCAGCCATGACCGCGTCACGGATGGCCGGCACGAGCAGGCTCGGCAGAAGACTCGTGTACAGACTGCCGGGCCCAAGCACGATCAGCTCCGCGTCGGCGATCGCGGCCAGCGCATCGGTCGAGGCGGTCACGTCGGTCGGAGTCACCCAGACCCGCTCGATATCCGAGGTTCGCATGATCAGCGACTGGCCGTCGACCACGTGACCATCCAGACAGCGCGCGTGCAGAGTCAGCGGCACGGGCGAGACCGGGACGACCTGGCCGCGCACGGCGAGGATCCGGTTGAGCCGGCGAACCCCCTCCTCGAAGTCGCCGTCCTCGACCGCGGTCATCGCGGCCAGCAGGAGATTGCCGACCGGGTGCCCGGCCAGACCGCTCGTGTCTGGGTCGTCGCCCGCCGGGAACCGGTACTGCAGAAGCTCGTTCATCAGCGGTTCGGCGTCGGCCAGGGCCGCGATGCAGTTGCGCAGGTCTCCGACGGGCGGGATACCGAGGCTCCGACGCAGCACACCCGATGAGCCGCCGTCGTCGGCGACGGTGACCACCGCGGTCAGGTTGCTGGTGTGTTCCTTGAGACCGCGCAGCAGCGCCGACAGCCCGGTCCCGCCGCCGATCGCCACGATCCGTGGACCGCGCGCCAGCTGGCGACGCTGATAGATGACCTCGGCCAGCGGCTGATCAGCGTCGGGTGCCCGCAACGGATCGGTGACGACGCGCAGGACCCGGTAGCCGCCGAGGACCACGAGCCCCAACCCGAGCGCGACGACCAGCAGACCGCGCACCGGATAGGCGAGGAACTGGAGCGTGGCGAGATCGATGAGGCTCCCGGCGATGCCGCCCGGTTCGAGGTCGCGCGTCACCTGTCTGAGCATGTGCGCGACACCCAGGGCCATCAACGACAACCCGAGGAAGACGACCACCAGCCAGCGCTTCACCCCGATGCCCGGGGAGAGCCACCGGCGGAGCCTCATCGGCGGTCGAGCTCCCGGTGGAAGATGGCGACCGGCCCGAGATCACGCTCGCGCAGCCAGCCAGCGAGGGCCTCGCCGATGGCGATCGAGCGATGGAACCCACCGGTGCAGCCGATGGCGATGGTCAGCCTGGACTTGCCCTCGCCGACGTAGGCCGGCACCGTGAAGTCGAGGAACTCGTGCAGGAACTCGAGGAAGCGCTGGGTCACGGGCTGGCCGAGCACATAGCTCGAGGTCTCGGGCGTCAGACCCGAGTGGTCGCGCAGCTCGGGCAGGTAGAACGGGTTCTGCATGAACCGGACGTCGAAGACAAGGTCGGCTTCGAGCGGGACACCGAACTTGAACCCGAAGGTGATGACCTGGATGGCCAACTGGTCGGGACCGGCGGTCGCGACGACCTGTGCGAACAGCCGCTCGCGCAGCTGGCGGAGGGACAGGTCCGAGGTGTCGACGATGACATCGGCGTCGGCGCGGACCGGTTCGAGCAGCTGCCGTTCGGTGGCGATCGAGGCGGCGATCCCGCGACCGTCGGCGAGCGGATGCCGGTGACGGGTCTCGCTATAGCGACGGATCAGGACGTCGTCGCGGGCCTCCAGGAAGACCACGCGGGGGATGATGCCCCGGCCCTCGAGGGCGCCACGCATCGCCGCGAGGGCGACGCTGGTGTCACCGGCGCGCACGTCGACGACGATCGCGACCCGGGCGAACCGATCGCGATCTGATGAGACGAGCTCGGCCAGTTCGGCGAGCAGCTCACCGGGCAGGTTGTCCACGACCGTGTAGCCGAGATCCTCGAAGAGCTTGGCTGCCGCCGTCTTGCCGCCGCCGGACAGGCCGCTCAGGATCACCACGGCCTGCTCGTCGGTCACGCCGTCTGCCGGCCCCGCAACGGCGACATCCACGTCCACGTCGGCGTCCACCTCCACCGCCACATCCGCGCCCATGTCCGCCTGACTCATCGGCCGGAACGCCTGATGACGAAGACCGTCGCCTCGAACAGCACGTACATCGTCGCGCCCAGGACGAACGGGCTGACGAGGTCGCCGCCGGGTGTGGCGATCGCCGCGAAGATCGCGATGCCCAGGATCACGTAGCGCCGTGAGCGGCGCAGCTGGGCGGAGGTCAGGACGCCGGCCCGCGCCAGGGCATAGAGGAGGATCGGGAATTCCATCACGAGGCCGAAGGCAAGGAACATCGTGGTCACGAAGTCGAAGTAGGGCCCGGCCGCTATGTTGGCCACGAACACGTCGTCGGTGAAACTCAGCAGGAACTGCGTCGCGAACGGCAGCACCACGATGGCGATGGCGACACCCATGGCGAAGAACAGCAGGGCGAGCGGGACCCACGGCCGAATCGTCCGACGTTCCGCAGGCGTCAGACCCGGGGCGATGAACGCCCACGCCTGGTAGAGGATCACCGGCATGGCCAGGATCACGCCGATGACGATCGAGATGCGCAGCTGGATCATGAACGCATCGCCGGGTCCCAGGACCTGGACGGTGCCCGTCGGCAGGAGCTTCACGATCGCGTTGCGGACCTGCTCGGCGAACATGAAGCCGATGACCGACCCGACCCCTACCGCGAGGAGCGACCGGAACAGGCGGGTCCGAAGTTCGCCGAGATGATCGACGAGCGACATCACTCCCTCGTCGCCGGGGGCGATCGCGGGCGGGCTGGGCTCAGGGACGATCGGGACGGGATGCCCGGGGTCGCGCAGCGCGTCGGCGTCGGCCATCGTGGCCGGGGGACCCTCGGCCTAGTTCGAGCCGGGGGCTGGCTCGCTCTGAGCGGTCGCGACGGACGCGGATCCGGCGACGGCGGGTGCCGGTTCTGAGGCGGCGCTGACCGGGGCCGGAGCTGGATCGGTAGGCGCCACCTGGGCCGCCACTGCCGGAGCGGCCGCTGCGGGTGCGGGAGCGGCCACTGACGGAGCGACCGCTGCGGGTGCCGCCGCGACGGCAGCCACGGGTGCGGCCGCTGCGGCCGGCGCTTCGGCCGGGATCGGCGATGTCTCGACCTTCACCGACTCCTGGATGTCGGATGACGCCTTGCGGAATTCACGGATGCTCTTGCCGAGTGCCGAGCCCACCTCCGGCAGCTTGCCGGGGCCAAGGATGAGCAGGGCGATGACCAGGATGATGACCAGTTCGAGAGGTCCGGGTGTCGGCATGGTGAGATGGCTCCAAGAACGGGGTGCCGCGCCGGCTAGGGTAGCACAGGGAGTCGGCGCGCCCAGTCGGCTGC
>JADLBB010000221.1 GCA_020848055.1 Chloroflexota bacterium
GATGCGCCGCGCGTCGTGCAGGATGCCGGGCCGGGTCGCGTCCTGATCGGGACGGACCGCGACCGCGACGGCACGCCCGTCGATCAGACGGTGGAGCTGCGGCCGAACGAGGGACTGGTGGTCGAGAGCGCCTAGCGACTCAACCGATGCGGATGAGCTTCTTGTTCGTGAACTCGTCGGCACCGAAGCGGCCGAGCTCGCGGCCCGAGCCCGAGCGCTTGATGCCACCGAACGGCAGCTCGGCCCCATCGGCGAGCACGACGTTCACGAACACCATGCCGGCCTCGATGCGGTCGGCCACTCGGAGCGCCTGGGCCGGGTCGGTGGAGTAGACGTACGAGCCCAGCCCGTACGGCGTGTCGTTGGCGATCCGTACCGCATCGGCCTCGTCGCTGGCGCGGTACACCTGCGCCACGGGTCCGAAGAACTCCTCCTGGGAGGCGGGGTTATCGGGCGTGACATCGGTCAACACGGTCGTCTGGAAGAACGCGCCGTCGCGCGCGCCCCCGTGAACGAGCCGGGCCCCGTGCTCGACCGCGCGAATGACCTGCTCATCAAGCCGCTCGGCCGCCTGCAGCGACGACAGGGGTCCGAGCGCCGAGTCCGATGACGTCGGATCGGTCGCCTCGATCTCGGCGAGTTTGGCGGTGAACTTCTCCAGGAACGGCTCGTACAACTCGTCGGCGACGATGAAGCGCTTGGCCGCGTTGCACGACTGGCCGCTGTTGTCGAGGCGGGCGTCAACAGCGTTCTGTACGGTGGCATCGAGGTCATTGGTCGAGAGAAGGATGAACGGGTCGGAGCCGCCGAGCTCGAGCACGACCTTCTTCAGGTGGCGGCCGGCGATCTCGGCCACCTCGGCACCGGCCCGCTCCGAGCCTGTGAGCGAAACGCCCTGGACCCGGGGATCCGCGATGATCCGCTCGATCTGATCGTGTCCGGCATAGATGTTCACGTAGGCCCCGGGCGGAAAACCGGCATCGCGGAACATCTGCTGCATCGCCGCGGCGGATTCGGGACATTGACCGGCGTGCTTCAGCAGGATCGTGTTGCCGATGATCAGGTTCGGGCCGGCAAAGCGGGCGACCTGGTAGTACGGGAAGTTCCACGGCATCACGCCCAGCAGGACGCCGAGCGACGAGCGGCGGACGACGGCCGTACCCTCGCCGGCGAGGAGGGGGATCGGCTCGTCGGCAAGGAAGTCCGGCGAGTGATCGGCGTAGTACTCGTAGATGGCCGCGGCGAAGTCGACCTCGCCGAGCGCCTGCCCGATCGGCTTGCCCATCTCGCGCACGATGATCTCGGCGAGCTCCTGGCGGCGCTCGGTGTGGAGTTCGGCGACGCGACGGACCAGGGCCGCACGCTCCGCGACCGTGGTTGATTTCGACCAGGTCCGATGCGCCTCGTCGGCGGCGGTGATCGCGGCCTCCAACTCGGCATCGGTGATCGTTGCGTAGGTCCTGACCGTCTCCCCGGTGGCGGGATTGGTCACGGCATAACCCATGGTGCGGATCTCCTTGTCGGTGCGCCACGCGAGGGCGGGGCGCGGGACGGGCATCTGAAGGGGTGATCGATTCTACCCGCGGTTCCTCACCACGCGGAAGCCCCGCCGGCAACCAGACGACCGATGCGGGCGGATTCCATGAACGCCCCTACGCACCCCTGACCGGGCGGAAACCGCCGTCGGCCGCGCGCGCCATGACGAACAGCAGGTCGGCCAGGCGATTGAGATACGGGACCACCTGGGAATCAGTCGGCAGCCCACCCTCGGCAGTCAGCGCCACGCAGCGGCGCTCGGCGCGCCTGACCGTGGTGCGCGCCAGGTCCAGTGCGGCGCCGGTCATCGACTCGCCGGGCACCACGAACTCCTTCGGCTGCTCGACCAGCATCTCGAGGTCGTCAATCTCGCCCTCGAGCGCGGTGACCATGGCGGCGGTCACGCGCGTGGCGCCATCGGTGAGCCGGTGGCGACGATCGAGGTGCGTCGCCAGCTCGGCGCCGACCACGAACAGCTCACGCTGCAACCGCAGTATCAGGGTGGCCAGGCGAACCTCGACCCTGTCGGTCTGGGAACCGATCGCGGCGCGCGCCAGGCCCAGCGCCGAGACGGCCTCGTCGGTGGTTCCGTAGGCATCGGTCCGCAGGTCGGCCTTGCTGATGCGGTCGCCGCCATAGAGCAGCCCGGTCGTGCCGGTGTCGCCCTTGCGCGTGTAGATCCGCATGCGCCGCCGAATCCGTCAGAAGAGGCCGGGAGGTGGCTCCCAGCGTTCGGCGAGCAGCGTGACCTTGACCGGTGGACCGACGACGCCCTCCGTCGCGGACTTGACGCTCGAGATGAGCTCTCCGGCCCACGGACAGAACGGCGTGGTCAGCACCATCTTGATCTCGGTGGGCGTCTCGCCCGATCCGATCTCGACCGCCTTGATCAGGTCGAGATCAACGATGCTCATGCCGATCTCAGGGTCGTAGATGTCATACAGCGCGGTCATCACCTCGTCCACCTTGGCGAGGTTCGAATCGATTGCCATGGCACCCAAGTGTAGCCGGTTCCGGCCGCAGGGGCCTACAGGAGGTCGGTGTCGAACTTCGGATGCGGCGCCGGCACCAGGGGCCGGACGCGATGGTAGCCCTCGTGGATCGCCTCACCCGAGGCGATGGCCGCCTTGAGCGCCGCGATCGGCTCGGTCGTGTCGGACTGGCTGGCATGGGCCTCGAGGCCGGCGAGCTTGCGATCGGCGACCGCGGTGATGTCGATCAGGTGAGTCGCAGCCTGCTCCTCGGGCGAAAGGTCGTAGACCGGCGCGCCCGGGTTGAAGGTCGGGACGATGACGTACAGGGCGTTGGGGGCGATGCCCGCGTCGGCCAGTTTCTCGACGGCCCAGCGCGTGGCGTTGCCGACGATGATGTGATCGGGATGCCCGGTCACGCCGTGCGGTCCGAAGGTGATGACCGCCTGGGGCCGACGATCGGCCAGCCAGGCAGCGATCTCGTCGACCAGGCGGCTGAAGGACGCGTCAGCCAGGCCGCCATCGGCATATCCGTCGAGGATGGACACCTCGTCGAGGCCGATGGCGCGCGCTGCACCAATCAGTTCCGCCTCGCGGATGCCGCCAATCGACGGATCCGGGGAGCCATCGGGCGTGCCGGCCTCGCCGCGGGTGGCAACCAGCAGCCGGGTCGTCCGGCCGCCCGCGTGGGCGCCGGCCAGCGCCCCGGCGCACGCGAAGCTCTCGTCGTCTGGATGTGCGAGGACGGCCGCCAGGCCGCCCGGGTCTATCGGGTAGGTCACGTTTCCTCCACGTCATCGGAGAGCCGGATCCATCCGCGGCGCTCCACGGAGGCCCTCATCGTACGCAGGACGGCCAGCTTCGCGCTGGCGACCTCGGCAATGAACCGCCGCCGGCCCTCGTCGTCGAGCGGCGATCCGGGCGGGGCGCTGTCCCGCCCGACGTTGAGCCAGGCCAGGTGATAGCGATCCATGCGGCCCCAGACGCGCTCGAGCAGGGCGTCCGAGCGCAGCAGCCAGGTGCCGAACCGGTCCCAGTCCGGATCGGCCACCAATGCCTCACCCTCGGCGACCAGGTCGTCGGTGGTGGCGAGGAAGGCGACGCGGGACATGACCGGAGCCGGGTTTGCGGGCATGGGCAGCGAGTATGGCAGCCCTGGCGTTCGTACCATTGGCTGCGAGACGGCGCGAGCGTCACACTCCGCGCATGGACCGGTCCCCCGGCGCCGCGATGCTTCGCGCTGTCACGGCCCTGCTGCCCGGCGCGCTCGCCGCGGCGGGCGTCGCCATGCTCGCCGCCCTGCCGCCGCTGCACCCTGCCCGCGCCGGCCTGACCGCCCTGGCATCGGGCCTGGCCGCGGTGCTGCTGGCGACCTCGACCGTCGGAGCGACGATGCTGCTGACCGGCGGCCTGCGCGAGACACGCACGCCACCCATCCTGGAGGCCGGCGCCCTGGCTGCCCTCGCCGCCGGAGCAATCGGCCTGCTGGGCGGCCTGCCCATCGCGCCGGCGCTGCTGGCCTCCGCGCTGATGCTGCTCGGCGCCTCGGGCGCGGCACCGACGATCCAGTTTCGGACCGATCGTGCGGCGCGCACCTTCGCCGCCGCGGTGCTCGCGATCGTGGGCGTCGCCGCGGGCATTGGACTCGTTCCGGTGGTGGCCGGCATGGCGGAGACCATCTCCCTCGGCGCGGCGGCCATTGCCGTCGTGGCCCTGGCCCTCTCACCGGCCCGCAACGGACCGACGGCAGCCCTGCTGGCGGCCGGCGCGCTCGGCATCGGGCTCGACCGCGGGGGCTCGCTCGAGTCGATGGTGGGCCTGGCCGCCCTCGCCACCGTCGGGGTGACGGCCCTCTCGCCCTCCGTGACCGGCGCGTCACCGGGCTCCGAGGAGCGCCAACTACGCGCCGGCGACGGGCTGCCGGCCCTCGCCGATCACCTCGCCGACGCGGTCCTGCAGTTCGACGGCCGCTTCAGGCTGATCGACTGGAATCCGACGGCGGCCAACCTGCTCGGCCTCGACGCCGGATCGCGCGGCGCGCGCGCCGAGGATCTGCTCGGCCTGCCGATCCGCGACCTCGCATCGGGCGCGGAGTCGCGTCGGGTCGTGGGGGGCCTGGAGGTGACGGTGCATCGGTCGGGCGAGGGCGCGACGGCCATCGTCCGCGACCCTGGCGCCAGGCCCGAGGCCGAACGCCTGGGACAGGAGCTTCGGGCGACCATCGAGGAACTGCTGCGAGCCAGGCGCACCATCGACCTGCAGCGCGGCGAACTGGCGCGCTCGGCGACGGTGGATGCGCTGACCGGCCTGTCGAGCCGCACCGCGATCATGGAACGGCTGCGCATCGAGGTCGCCGAGGCAAGACGCTATCGTCACCCGTTGGCAGTGGTCATGATCGATATCGACGATCTCGGCCAGGTGAACGCCACCCACGGCCAGGCAGCCGGCGACGCGGTGCTGCGCGAGGTGGGCCTTCGCTTCCGCCTGCGAATCCGGGCCGCCGACGCGCTGGGGCGCCTATCGGGCGACGAGTTCATCGCCGCCCTGCCGCACACCGACCATGCCGGCGCTGCCACCTTTGCCAACGCCCTGAGGCTGCGCCTGGTGGGACGACCGGTCGCGATCGCCGACTTCGAGGTGCCGGTCAGCGTCAGCATCGGCGTAAGCGCGATGAACCCGGGCGAGGATCTCGACCTCGACGGCTTGCTGGCTCGAGTCGGTGAGGCGCTCGACAGCGCGAGACGGGCGGGCGGCAACCGCATAGCGCTTGACCGCTCTCACGGCCTGGCGCGCCTGGGAGATAGGACTCGGGAGGACGGAGCTGACGAGCCGGCCGTATGACAAACCGACGCGGGTGACCACGTCGGCGAGCGTGGGCGCCCGCCGCCGGCCGGTTCGGTTATCCACGGATGTCATACAATGTGTGGGCAGTTCGTGTGGAAAACCACCTAGCCATCGCCGGCCACGGCTGGCACCCTGAGGCTCGCATGCCGTCCAGTTCTCCGACTCGCGCCATGGCCCTCTCGGCCAAGCTGATCTTCCCGACCCGCGAGATCGTCGAGGAGTACTACCTTCCGATCATCTACACCGCCTGCCGGACTTGCTATTCGGAGCAGGTGCCGGAGCGGATCTGGGACAAGGCCGTCAGCCGGGAGGTGGCCGACGACAAGCAGCAGAGCCTGGTGCGCAAGGTCATGGAGTCCGGCCACGGCTCGACCATCGAGCACGTGAACTTCACGTTCGCCATCAGCGGCGTGACTCGCACGTTGAGCCACCAGTTGGTCAGGCACCGCGCGGGAACCGCCTTCGATCAGCAGTCGCAGCGATACGTCAGCTTCAGGGGGCGCGACAACTACACCGTCCCCGACACGATCGCCAAGGGCGAGCTGCCCGATGACCTGGCCGGCCGGTTCCAGCGCGCGATCGATGACAGCCTGGAGCTGTACGGGCAGCTGCTGCAGGCGGAGGTCCCGGCCGAGGACGCCCGGTTCATCTTCCCCAACGCCATGCAGACCAACCTGATCATGACCGTCAACCTGCGACAGCTGATCCACATGAGCGGCCTGCGGCTATGCACGATGGCGCAGTGGGAGATCCGCCAGTTGTTCAAGCAGATCCGCCACGAGGTTTTCGCGGTCAGCCCGTTCTTCGGCTCGTTCCTGGTCCCCAAGTGCGTGCCACTCGGCTACTGCGACGAGATGGGCAACCGCGACGAGCACTGCCGCATCAGGCCCCACCGCGACACGGTCATGGCCGTGTGGGAGGCGTATCGCGGCGGCTCACTGGCCGAGACCGATGGCCCGGTCGTTCCCGAGGGCAGCCACTATCGGCCCAGGACGCGTCGCGTGCCGGTCCCGGTGGTCGCCGACGAGGTGCGACCGGCCGAGCACGAGCCGATCGGCGGCGCCGTGGGACAGGCAGGAGGCTCCGACCGGGTCTGAGCCGCGCTACGCTGCAACGCGATGACTCAGGCTGGCCAGCGTCCCGGTGATCGGCGCGTTCGCGTCGAGCGCAAGCAGCCGCAGCGGTTCACCATCAGGGCACCACGCCGCCTGCGACACCCGCCCTCTCCGGCGCTGCCGCTGATCGGGCTGTTCGCGGTCCTGATCACGGTCGGCACGACCCTGCTGATGCTGCCGATCTCGACCGCCGCCGGCCGCAGCACGTCCTTCGTCGAGGCGCTGTTCACCGCCACCAGCGCGGCGTGCGTCACCGGACTCGTGGTCGTGGACACCGCGACCCATTGGAGCCCCTTCGGCCAGGTGGTGATCCTGCTGCTGATCCAGGCCGGCGGGTTCGGGATCATGGCCGGCTCGACCCTGCTGTTGATGATCTTCCTGGGTCGTCGAACGACGCTGCGTGACCGGGTGGTGGTCACCGAGTCGCTGGGGGGCGCCGAGCTGGGCAGCATCACCGGACTGGTCAAGCGCATCGCCATCTTCACGCTGGCCTTCGAGGCGATCGGCGCGGTCATCCTGTCCGTCGCGTTCATGTCGGGGCCCGAGGCCGGGCCGCCGGGCGATCCGCTGGGGATCTGGTGGGGTGTCTTTCACGCGGTCTCCGCGTTCAACAACGCCGGCTTCGACATCACCGGTGGGTTCCGCAGCCTGTCGCCGTTCGTGGATGACTGGGTCGTCCTGCTCACCCTGTCGGTCCTGCTGACCGCCGGAGGCCTCGGCTTCGCCATCGTGGGCGACGCGTGGGCCAAGCGCCGCTGGACCCGCCTGGCCCTTGAGACCAAGCTCGTCCTCACCACCACCGCGGCCCTGTTGGTCGGAGGCGCCGCGCTCATCGGCTTCACCGAGTGGGGCAATCCATCAACGCTCGGCGCATTGCCACCGGTCCGGCGCCTGCTCAACGCCCTGTTCGAGTCGGCGGCGCTCCGAACCGCCGGCTTCACCGCGCTCGACCTGGGGTCGTTCAGCGAGGCGGCGCTGTTCGTGGTCATCGGCCTGATGCTGATCGGCGGCGCTTCCGGTTCGACCGCGGGCGGCATCAAGGTCAACACATTCGCCGTGCTGCTGGCCGCGATCACGTCCACCGCGCGTGGGCAACCATCGGCGACCGCGTTCGGACGGCGCATTCCGCACGCCACGGTGTACCGGGCGCTGGCGGTGGCGTTGCTGGCGATCGGGTTCGTGTTCGTCGTCGGGCTGGGACTGACCCTGACCAGCTCCGCGACGTTCGTGAACACCCTGTTCGAGGCGGTGTCGGCCTTCGGAACGGTGGGGGCGACGACCGGAATCACGCCGGGTCTGCCGGATCCCGCCCGCCTGATCGCCACCTTCGCCATGTTCGTCGGCCGGCTCGGTCCGCTGACCCTGGTGTTGGCCCTGGCCGCCCGCGCCCGCCCGGTTGCGTATCGTCCGGCGGTGGAGCGCGTTCGCATCGGCTAGGGTGAAGTCGAACACAGGCGGAGGAGCAATGGCTCGCGAACAGGTCATGGTCATCGGTCTGGGGCGTTTCGGCAGCGCCGTGGCGCGCGAGCTCGAGCGGTTGGGCCACGAGGTGCTCGC
>JADLBB010000222.1 GCA_020848055.1 Chloroflexota bacterium
CGGTCAGGCGGACGCCGCCGTCACGCAGCGTGCGACGCACCTGCTGCATATCGGCGACCTTGAGGCCGCGGTAGTCGGCCACGGCGATGGCCGAGCTCGAGCGGAGCAGCTCCGCCAGCTCGGTCACAGCCTGGCGCTTGGCATCGGTCGGCATGGGTCGGCTCGTCTTCTCCCTTCGTTGGGTTCGAATGCGGAACGGCGGCCACTCTCGTGAGCGCGACACGAGCGACCGCCGTCGGTTGCGAGGGCGAGCCTGCGATTCGTGCCTGCGCGTGCCGCTCGCATCGGTGGTGCGGGCGATTGGTCCGGGATCTCACCCGGGACGCATCGCGGTCTGAGGCGTGTTCGATTGGTGCGGCGCACATCCTAGCCGATCGTCGGCCGGCGTGCTCCTGCGCGCTAGGCGGACGCGGCCGCCAGGGCCGAGGTGATATCCACGCGGACGCCGGGGCCCATGGTGGGTGCCAGCGTCAGGGTGCGCATGTATGTGCCCTTGGCCCCGGTCGGCTTGGCGCGGTTGACCGCGTCCACCAGGGTCGCCACGTTGGCGGCCAGCTGCTCCGGGGTGAACGAGGCCCGACCGACCGGCACGTGGACTATCCCGGCCCGATCGACCTTGAACTCGATGCGGCCCGACTTGATCTCGCTCACCGCCCGCTCGACGTCGAAGGTGACGGTCCCCGACTTGGGGTTCGGCATCAGGCCGCGCGGCCCCAGCTTCTTCCCCAGCCGGCCCACCGTGCCCATCATGTCGGGCGTGGCGATCGCGACGTCGAAGTCGAACCAGCCAGCGTCGATTCGCGTGACCAGGTCATCGCCGCCCACCTCGTCCGCTCCGGCTCGCAGCGCCTCCTGGGCCTTCTCGCCCTGGGCGAAGACGATGACGCGGCTCGATCGGCCGGTGCCGTGTGGCAGGACGACCGTGCCGCGCACCAGCTGGTCGGCGTGACGTGGGTCGACGCCGAGGCGCAGGTGCGCCTCGACGGTGCCGTCGAACTTGCTGGTGGACAGCTTCGGCAGCAGCGCCGCCGCCTCGCCGATCTCGTAGCGGCGGTCGGCATCGACCAGCTTGGCGGCCTCGGTGTACTTCCTTCCACGCGCGCTCATGACTCGACCTCGATGCCCATCGATCGGGCGGTGCCGGCGATGATCTTCATGGCCTGCTCGATCGAGTTGGCGTTGAGGTCGGCCATCTTGGTCTCGGCGATCTCGCGCAGCTGTGCCTGCGAAACGCGTCCCACCTTGTCCCGGTTGGGAGCGGCCGAGCCCGACTCGACGCCAGCGGCCCGCTTGAGCAGTGCTGCCGCCAACGGGGCCTTCGTCACGAACGTGAACGAGCGGTCCTCGTAGACGGTGATCTCGGCCGGCACGACGTAGCCGCGCTGGTCGGCGGTTCGCTCGTTGAAGGCCTTGATGAACTCCATGATGTTGATGCCGTGCTGGCCGAGGGCCGGCCCGACGGGTGGCGCCGCGGTCGCGACGCCGGCGGGCGCCTGCACCTTGAGCATCGCCCTGATCTTCTTGGCCATTCGTTCTCCTTCGGAGGTTCAAGCGGGACCGATGCGAACCGGCCCCTCCCTCTGCTTGTCGCGGCGCCGCCTTGCGGCCCGCCGCGCATCGGTTGGTGGGCTACAGCTTCTCGATCTGCAGGAAGTCGAGCTCGACCGGCGTCTCGCGGCCGAAGATCGACACCAGCACCTTGACCTTGTTGCGCTCGGGATTGACCTCGTCCACGGTGCCGATGAACTCGGCGAACGGGCCGTCCTTGACGCGAACGCTCTGGCCCTTGCTGTACTGGACCTTGAACTTCGGCGTCTCGACGCCCATCTGCTTGAGGATCTTCTTGACCTCGAGCGCGTCGAGCGGCAGCGGTCGGTTGCCAGAACCGACGAACGAGGTGACGCCGGGCGTGTTGCGCACGACGTACCACGACTCGTCGCTCATGGCCATCTCGACCAGCACGTATCCGGGGAACACCTTGCGGTTGACGGTCTGGCGCTGGCCGTTGCGGATCTCGATCTCCTCCTCCATCGGCACCAGGACCTGGAAGATCTGGTCCTCCACGCCCATGGACTCGATGCGATGCTCGAGATTGGTCTTGACCTTGTTCTCGTAGCCGGAGTACGTGTGGATGACGTACCACTGCTTGGAGTCGTCCACCGGATCGCCGGGGCGGGGCGCCTCGCGCGACAGCCGCGCGGCCTCGCGAGCCTCCTGCGGAACCGCTTCACCCGACGCGTCGGCCCCATCATCGGCCGGCGCATCGTCTGGGGCGCCCAGCGCAGCACGCGCGACATCGGCGCCGACGGCATCAACCTCGACATCGCTGGCCGCGGCAGGGCCTGTGTCGTCAAGCGTTTCGTCGATCATTCGTTCGGTCATGGCAGCAGCGTGTTGAGCACTGTGTTGAACAGCCGGTCGAGCGCGAAGATGTAGATGCCGATGGCGACCGAGACGCCGATGACGAGCAGGGTCAGGCGGATCACGGTCTCGCGCGTCGGCCAGGCGACCTTCTTGAGCTCGGCCCAGCTCTCGGTGACGTAGCGGCGGATGCCGGTCAGCACGGTCGGTTGGTTCTCTCTGCTTCGATCGGTTTCATCGGTGTTGGGAACTGGCAGGGGCGACAGGACTCGAACCTGCAACCGCTGGTTTTGGAGACCAGTGCTCTACCAATTGAGCTACACCCCTGCGGACGGCCCTACTTGGTTTCCCGGTGCGGCTGATGCTGCCGGCAGCGCGGGCAGAACTTGTTCAGCTCCAGGCGCCCGGGGTCGTTCTTCTTGTTCTTGCGCGTGCTGTAGGTCCGCTCCTTGCAGACGGTACAGGCCAGCGCGATGACGGGTCGATTCTCGGCCTTGGCCACTCGTGTTCAGATCCCAATTCGCCCCACTCACGGGCCACGCCGAAAAAGGCTTCGGGACCGGTGGGGAACTGCGCGGATTGTAATCGAGCCAGCGGCGACGGTCAACGACCGGCATCGGGCGCGGCCAGGCGCTCGTGGCGGTCGGGGGCAGGCTCCTCCGATGGCGCCGCTTCGGTTCGCCGCCGCAGCACGATCCGGGTGAACGGAAGGCGCACGTCGCTGAAGACCTCGATGCTGACCAGGAAGCCCAGGAAGATGAGGAGGACGCCCACCAGTTGACCGATGAAGAACGCGGCGGTCAGGCCGAACCTAGCCAGTGCGTCGGTCCAGCCCGGGATGAAGCCACCGAGCGCGATCAGGATGGTGGCCGGCACGCGCGAGTTGAGCGTCCCCGCCCGCAGGGCGCGCCAGGCGGCGGGGATCGAGGCCACGAAGTTGACGCCGACCGCGATGCCGCGACCGACGGCACCCACCAGGGGCAGGTCGGTCGTGACGCGCATCACGCGCGTCTTCGGCATGAAGATGTAGGCGGACAGCACCGCGCCGAACACCAGGGCGAAGGCGCCGACGATGTTGAACGGCGGAGTCAGGATGCGCAGGTCGGCCGGCATGGCGGTGCCGATCGGCGCCCCGTTTGCCGCCAGCGCGTAGCCGGGCGGCGCGACCTCGACCGTCAGCGCCATGAACGCGGCCGCGGTCCAGCCGACGACGAGGGCCACCGCGGCGACGTGACCCACCCAGCCACGAGCCAGTCGCGTGGCCAGCGCGACGACCACCGCCGCCACCGCGCAGGCCCCGACCACGAGGATGACCATCAGGTCGGCGGGCGGCGTCCCCTCCCGCGCGTACTTGACCGCGGTCAGGTAGCTGAACAGGGCTGCCGCCCCGAAGCTGAAGGCCACGAAGTAGCCGAAGCGGGTGCGGCTCAGCAGGTAGATGGTGCCGAGCCCGAGCGACGACGCGACGCCGAAGGCGCCGAACATGTACCAGCCCCGGTACAGTGCCTCGCTCCAGCCCTGGGCGCCGCCGATGGCCTCGATGCCCGCGCCCAACCCGTACCAGACCAGGCCCACCGTCCAGACCAGCTGGTACGGCTGTCGGCGTCGAAGCCACTGGTCGAAGACCATCGCGGCGAACACGAACGACAGGATCGTCGTCACCGAGGGCAGGATGATCGCCGGGTTCACGCCGATGCTGTGCCTCCACCTGTACCCTGCCGCCGATCCGCTCCGGCACGCCGATTGGGTGCTGGAGCCCACGTCCGGGCTCGAACCGGAGACCTCTTCCTTACCAAGGAAGTGCTCTGCCTACTGAGCTACGTGGGCCCGTCGGGGGCGGCCTGCGCTCCTGGCGGGTGACCGCAGTCTCGCAGGTTGGACCGATACTCGGCAACCCTCAGACAACCTTGGTAAATCTGGGTGGCGATCCGAGGTTTCCGCTCGGTTTCCAGGGCGCGCTTCTTCAGATGGAGGTGGTGGGCAGGGAGGGAATCGAACCCCCACAGTCGAAGACGGCTGATCTACAGTCAGCGGAGCTCACCACCTGCTCAACCTACCCACGAATTCGACCGACGCGTGGTGGGTCGCCGGTCCGGCCGCGAGTATAGCCGGGGCGTGGCGCGACCTCAAGGCAGGACCCGCCGCCGGCTCCCATTGAGATGTTGGAGCCGAGGGTGGGAGTCGAACCCACAACCTACTGTTTACAAAACAGTTGCTCTGCCATTGAGCTACCCCGGCCCGGCGCCCTCCAGTCTACCGGGTCATCGCGGACCAGCTCAGCGGAGGCCGGTGACTCGCTGACGGACCACCTCGAACAGCAGCAGCGCGCCGGCGGTCGAGGCGTTCAGGCTGGCCACCCTGCCGGCCATCGGGAAGCTGACCAGCAGGTCGCAGCGCCGCTTCGACGCACCCGACAGCCCGCTGCCCTCGCTGCCGACGACGATCGCGATGGGACAGGACAGGTCGCTGGCCCAGGCCGACGTCGGCGCGTCCTGGTCGGCCGCCACAAGGCGCAGGCCGGACACCTTCAGCTCGTGGATCGCCTCGCCGATCGTCGGCAGGCGGGCCAGCAGCAGGTGCTCGCTGGCGCCGGCGCTGGCCTTGACTGCCGCGGCCGACAGCGGTGCCGCTCCTCGCTCGGGGAAGATGACGCCATCGACGCCGGCGGCCTCGGCAGAGCGCAGCAGGGTGCCGAAGTTGGCCGGGTCCTGCAGATGCTCGAGGACCAGGACGAACGGATGGCGGCCGGCGGCGTGACCGACGATCTCGTCGAGCGTCGCCCAGCGGCGCTCCCCCACCTCGAGCAGGACGCCCTGGTGGCCGTCAAAGCCGCCGATGCGGGTCATCTGGTCGGCCGGGACCCGGTCGATCGGCAGGTGAGCGCGACGCGCCGCGTCGGTGATGGCTCGCAACTCCGGCGAGTGCCTGGCACTGCCACTGACCAGCAGCCGGTGCGCCTCGCGGCCGGATGCCAGGGCCTCGGCCACCGGTCGCCGACCGCCGATCCAGTCGCTCACCCCGATGGCTCGATGGCGGCCACCGCCCAGGCCGCGATGCCCTCGCGGCCGGCGAACCCCAGGCCGTCCGAGGTGGTGCCCTTGACCGAGATCGAGGCTGGTTCAAGGCCCAGCAATTCGGCCAAGCGAGCCACGATCTCGTCCCGACGCGGGGCGATGGCCGGGCTCTGCGCGGCGATGACGATGTCAACGCTGGCCGGTCGCCAGCCGTGGGCCGCGAGCCGCTCAAGCGCACCCTTGACCAGCACGGCCGAGTCAATGCCCTCCCACGCCGATTCGGCCGACGGAAACAGCGTCCCGACGTCGCCCAGTCCGGCCGCGCCGAGCAGCGCATCGATGAGCGCGTGGAGGGCGGCGTCACCGTCGGAGTGGCCCTCCAGGCCATCGGGCTCGCCGGGAAACTCGAGGCCCGCCAGGCGCATCGGGCGCGCCGGCACGCGCCGGTGGGCGTCGAAGCCGATGCCGCTGCGCGCGCCGGTCGGAGCCTCGATCCCGGTGGCGCGCGCCGCCAGCAGCGCGCGCATGGCGGGCAGATCGGCCGGATCGGTCAGCTTGCGGTTGGCCGGGTCGCCGGGAATGACGTGGACCGGCACGCCCGCCGCGGCCATCGCGCCGGCGTCATCGGTGATAGGGCGACCCCAGGCATGTGCCTCCTCGATGGCGGCCCGCAGCGTGCCGAGGCGTGCGGCCTGCGGCGTCTGGGCGGCCGCGACCTCGTCGCGCTCGATGGCCCCGGCCACGCGTTCGGCGCGCACTCGCTTGAGCGAATCGCTGACGGGCACGACCGGGACCACGGCCCCGTCGATACGGGCCGCCGCATCCACCACGGCCCGCATCAGCTCGACGCTCACGGCCGGCCGGGCCGCGTCGTGGACCAGGACGAGCGCGTCGTCATCGTGGCCGGCCTCGGTCAGCGCCCGCAGGCCGGAGATGACCGAGTCGGCCCGCTCGTCGCCTCCGGCGACGATCAGGCAGCGCTCCGCGTCGGCCGGAAGGGCAGCGCGGAAACGGCCTTCGGCCTCCCGCGGCACCGCCACCGCCACGTGCGCCAGGTCCGGGTCGGACAGGAGCACGTCCAGGCTCCAGCGCCAGGCAGGCCGGCCCCACAGGTCGGCCCACACCTTGTCGATGCCCATGCGGCTGCTCCGGCCGGCGGCGACGAGTATCGCGGTGTGGGGCGAAGCCATCCGGTGATCCTCCGCCGTCACTCCGAGTCCGAGCGAGGCTGGGCGAAGATCATGCGGCCGGCCACGGTCTGCAGCACGCGCGTGACGCTGATCGGGACCGTGCTGTCCATGTAGCGCTGCCCGCCCTCGACCACGATCATGGTGCCATCCTCGAGGTAGCCGACGCCCTGGCCCGCCTCCTTGCCCTCCTGGATGATCCGCACGCTCATCTCCTCGCCCGGATGGACGACCGACTTGACCGCGTTGGCGAGTTCGTTGATGTTCAGCACCCTGATGCCCTGCAGGTCGGCGACCTTGTTCAGGTTGTAGTCGTTGGTCAGGATCGCGGCGCCGGTGTCGCGCGCGTAGGCCATCAACTTGGCGTCCACCTCCGCCACCTCCGGATACGAGGCCTCGACCACCTCGACCGGGGAGGCCGCGTCACGCTGCAGCGCGGAGAGCATCTCCAGGCCGCGACGGCCGCGATTGCGGCGCATGGCGTCGGGCGAGTCGGCTATGCGCTGCAGCTCGTCGAGCACGAAACGGGGCACCACCAGCGTGCCCAGGATGAACCCGGTCCTGGCGATGTCGGCGATCCGACCATCGATCACCGCGCTGGTGTCGATGACAACCCGGTTGGTCGGCCCACCCTGGCGGCCGCCGGGTAGCATGTTCGCGAACCACGGCAGCAGCACGTCCCGCTTGCTCATCGTGATGATCAGCATCATCGCCGCCAGAAACAGCGCCACCACCAGGGGCGCCACCGACCCGCCCAGGCCGCCGATCTGCGCGAGTGGTACGCCGATGAGCAACCCCATCACCAGGCCCACCACGATGGCGGCCACGCCCAGTGCGAACTCCCCCGCCCCGACCTCGGCCAGCCTCTCGGCGGCAAGGCGTGCCGGGTAGATGGTGATGTACGGGATGGCCAGGTAGCCGAACAGGAACATGGCCACCACGAACGCGGTCAGGAAGGCGGGGCCATTGTCCCGACCGATGATATCGCCCGCGGCGCGCAGCACGGCCAGCCCGAGGGCGAAGCCGAACAGGGTGCCCAGCAGGGCACCGGCCAATTGGATGATGCGGGTGGCCATTGTCGAAACCGATGAGTCCGGGATGAATGAACCGTCGAGCCCGCCGCGGAAAACGGATGAACGGCCGTCTCGACGGCGGTCACCTTAGCACGCGCCCCCGGCCACGTCCACGCTTGGTACGTGGCGGGTACCGGCACCGGGCGGGTCAGTCGCCGAGCGCGCTGCCGAGCGCGGCGCGGATGTCGCGCGCCACGACGATCCCCCGTGCGGACCCCGACCCGCTGCCGCGACTCGGGCCGGTTACGAGCTGCCTGTAGCCGAGACGCGAGGCCTCCAGCCAGCGGCGGTCGGCCCGCACGGCACCGCGCAGCCTGCCGGACAGGGCTACCTCGCCCGCGAGGACGGTGGCCGCATCGATCGGGCGCTCACGCAGGCTCGAGGCGAGTGCGGCGGCCACGGCCAGGTCAGCGGCGGGCTCGTCGATGCGCAGTCCTCCGGCGACGTTGACGTACACGTCGTGGCTCGCAAGGTTGACGCCCGCGTGCCGCGCCAGGACGGCGATGAGCATCAGCACCCGGTTGGTGTCGATGCCGGTGGTCGCGCGCCGGGGAGAGCCGAACGCCGACGGGGCGCACAGGGCCTGGATCTCGACCGCCAGGGGCCTGGTGCCCTCGAGGGCGATGGTGACCGCCGCCCCGGCCGATGGCGCCTCGTCAGACTCGATGAAGAAGCGGCTGGCATCGGCCACCTCCGCCAGTCCGTCCCCTCGCATCTCGAGCACGCCGACCTCGTCGGTGGAGCCGAACCGATTCTTGGCCGCCCGCAGCAGTCGCGTCGATCCGAGCCGCTCGCCCTCGATGTAGATGACCGCATCGACCAGGTGTTCGAGCGTTCGGGGACCGGCGACGGTACCTTCCTTGGTCACGTGGCCGACCAGCGCCACGCAGGTCCCGGTCTGCTTGGCGACCTCGGCCAGGCGGGCGGCGACCTCGCGCACCTGCCCCACGCTGCCGGCCGGCCCGGACAGGTCCGCGCTGCCGATGGTCTGCACGCTGTCGACCACCACGACGTCGGCCTCCGCCGCGTCGATGGCGGTCAGCGTGGTGGCGAGGTCCGAGGTCGCCGCGAGCGACAGGCCCTCGACGACGCCGCCGACGCGCTCGCCGCGGCCGCGTACCTGGGCGGCCGATTCCTCGCCGGTCACGTACAGGACGCGACGGCCGTCGCGAGCCAGCCGTGCTGCCACCTGGAGCAGCAGCGTCGATTTTCCAATCCCCGGATCGCCACCGAACAGCAGGATCGAGCCGGGGACGAAGCCGCCGCCCAGCACACGGTCAACCTCCCCAATGCCCGACGAGAGCCGCGCGGCCTCTGCGCTCTCGACCGCCGAGATGGGGCTGATGGCCGCCATCCCGGCGACGGCTCGTGCGGCAGACGGCGTCCGCGCGATCGCGCGCGGCGCGGCAAGCGTCTCGACCAGCGTGTTCCACGCGCCGCAGGTGGCGCATTGGCCGGCCCACTTGGGCGCGGCGGCGCCACATTGCTGGCACACGAAGGTCGTCTTCACGGCCGGCACGTCAGGCCTCGGGTCGGCATGCCGGTCAGTCTGCCCGGCGAGCGCTTACCACGCCGTTACGCGCGGCTTATCGACCGGCCTTGGCGGCCTGGCGCTTGGCCGGCGGGGCGGCCTTCTCGATCGTCAGGCCCGCGCCATCGGAGTCGGCGTCGATGACGATGGTGTCGCCGGCGTTGAACGCCGCCTGCAGCATGCGCTCTGCAAGCGGGTCCTCGATCTGGTTCTGGATCTCGCGGCGCAGGGGTCGAGCGCCGTAGGCGGCGTCGTAGCCCTTGGTGATGATCGCGTCCTTGGCCGCATCGGTCACGATGAGCTCCATCTCCTGCCCGGCCAGCTGCTGGCGGATCCGGGTCAGCAGCAGGTCCACGATCTCGCGGATCTCCTCACGGCTGAGCTGGCGGAAGACGACCGTCGCGTCGATGCGGTTGAGGAACTCGGGCCGGAACGTGTTCTTGAGTTCGGCGAGCACCTTGTCGCGCATGCGCTCGTACTCCGCGTTTGCCCGCGCCGCCTCGGGTCCGCCAGCGCGGAAGCCGATGGAGGTGTCGCGCTGCAGCTGCTGCGCCCCGACGTTGCTGGTCATGATGATGACCGTGTTGCGGAAGTCCACGCGTCGGCCCTTCGCATCGGTCAGGTGCCCATCCTCCAGGATCTGCAGCAGGATGTTGAACACCTCGGGGTGCGCCTTCTCGATCTCGTCGAGCACCACCACACTGTAGCTCTTGCGACGCACGGCCTCGGTCAGCTGGCCGCCCTCGTCGAAGCCGACGTAGCCCGGCGGGGCGCCGACCAGGCGCGACACGTTGTGGCGCTCCATGAACTCGCTCATGTCGATCTTGATCAGCGCGTCCTCGCTGCCGAACAGGAACTCGGCCAGGGCGCGCGCGAGCAGCGTCTTGCCGGTGCCGGTGGGGCCCATGAAGATGAACGAGCCGATCGGACGCTTGGGGTCCTTGAGTCCGGCCCGCGCCCTGCGCACGGCCTTGCTGATCGTCTCGATCGCCTCATCCTGGCCGATGACCCGCGAGTGAAGGGCGGCCTCCATCTTCAGCAGGCGCTCGGACTCCTCGGCGCTTATGCGGATGACAGGGATGCCGGTCCACATGCTGACGACCTGCGCGATGTCCTCGTCGGTGACGACCGGCGTCTCCTTGGCCTGGTCCTCGTGCCACTTGGCGCGCAGCTGCTCGATCGCCTCCTTGCCGTGGGCCTCCTCGTCCCGCAGGCGAGCGGCGGCCTCGTAGTCCTGATCCGCGATGGCGGTGTCCTTGCGGCGGGTGATCGCCTCGAGCGCCAGCTGCGCCTCCTTGATCTCCGCCGGTGCAGATGCCGATCGCAGCCGGACGCGCGATCCGGCCTCGTCCACCAGGTCGATGGCCTTGTCGGGCAGGGCGCGGTCGGCGACGTAGCGCACCGACAGGTCAACCGCGGCGTGGATCGCCTCGTCGCTGATCTTGACCCGGTGGTGCGCCTCGTAGCGCTCGCGGATGCCGAACAGGATGGCGATCGCCTCGTCCACCGTGGGCTCGTCCACCATGACCGGCTGGAAGCGACGCTCGAGCGCCGCGTCCTTCTCGATGTACTTACGGTACTCATCGAGGGTCGTGGCTCCGATGCACTGCAGCTCGCCCCGACTCAGCGGCGGCTTGAGGATGTTGGCGGCATCGATAGCACCCTCCGCCGCGCCCGCTCCCACCAGCGTGTGCAGCTCGTCGATGAACAGGACGCTGTCGTGCGAGCTGCGCAACTCCTCGATGATCTTCTTGAGCCGCTCCTCGAACTCGCCGCGGTACTTGGTGCCGGCCACCAGGGAGCCGATGTCGAGCGTCAGGACGCGCTTGTCGGCCAGCGTCTCGGGCACGTCGCCGGCCACGATCTTCTGGGCCAGGGCCTCTGCGATCGCCGTCTTGCCGACGCCGGGCTCACCGATCAGGGCTGGATTGTTCTTGGTCTTGCGGCCCAGGATCTGGATGACGCGCTCGATCTCCTTCTCGCGCCCGATCACCGGGTCGAGCGTTCCTGCCCGGGCCGCCTCGGTCAGGTTGATGCCCAACTGGTCAAGTGTCGGCGTCTTGGACGGACGCTTGGTCTCCTGCGCCGGTGCGGCGCTCGAGCTCTGGCTCAGAACGTGGATGACCTGGTGGCGAACCTTGTCGAGGTTGACCCCGAGGCTCTCGAGCACCCCGGCCGCGATGCCCTCGCCCTCGCGCACCAGGCCCAGCAGCAGGTGCTCGGTGCCGATGTAGTTGTGCCCCAGGCGGCGCGCCTCGTCGATGGCCAGCTCGATCACGCGCTTGGCGCGCGGCGTGAGCCCGACATCGCCGACCACGGGCCGGTCGCCACGACCGATGATGAACTCGACCGCGGTCCGCACCTTGGACAGCTCGACGTTCATGTTCTCGAGCACGCGCGCGGCCACGCCCTCGCCCTCGCGGACCAGGCCCAGCAGCAGGTGCTCGGTACCGATGTAGTTGTGGTTGAAGCGCTGTGCCTCGTCCTGGGCGAGGGTCAGCACCTTCCGCGCTCGATCGGTGAACTTGTCGAAACGATCCATGGCTGCTCGCAGTTTACGGTACGCGCCGCGCACGCCGCTCACGCTGGCGCGCCGGGCGAACCTCGACCATGCGCATGACGGCGCGCGTCCACGGGGCGTTCCAGCCGGACCGACCGGCCATCGGGAGCGCCGGGAGGTCAGGCCTTCGCCGTCTCCGCGCTGTCCTCGTCGGCGGAGGCCGGCTCGGGATCGCCGACGGGCTCCATGCCGGCCAAGGCCGCCTCGGCCTCGGCCTCGACGGCAACGGCCGCCGGCTCATCGGCCACCGGCTCGCTATCGGACGCGCCGCTCGCCTCGGCTGGCGCATCCTCGGCTGGCTCGGCCGCCGCGGCCTCGACGCTGCGGAACTGATCGAGCAGTCCGGAGTTCGCGAAGGCGGCGGCCATGGTGTTGTCGATGCCCCCTTCGGGCTCGGCGGTCGCGTCCTCGGGCCGATAGTCGAACCGATCGCGACGCGGCCCGCGTTCGCGCTTGGGACGATCCTCGCGCGGTGCCGGCGCCGGTCGATCCTCGGCCTGCTTGAGGCTGAGCCCCAGGCGATGCCGGTCGGACTCCAGGCTGATGATGCGCAACTTGAGCTGCTGGCCCTCCTGGACCACGTCGCCCGGATGCGCCACGCGCTGGTGCGAGAGCTCGCTGATATGGATCAGGCCCTCGAGGCCCTCCTCGACGCGGATGAAGGCCCCGAAGTTCACCAGCTTGGTGACGGTGCCGTCGATGACGTCACCGATCTTGTACTTGGCGACCGACTCCTGCCACGGGTCGGGCTGCAGACGGCGGATCGACAGGCTGATGCGACCGCGCTCGTGGTTGATGTCGATGACCTCGGCCTCGACCTCCTCGCCGATCTGGTAGGCGGTCTCCGGGTTGTTGACCTTGTTCCACGACAGCTCCGACTTATGCACCAGGCCGTCGATCCCACCGAGGTCCACGAAGACGCCGAACGGGGCGATGGATCGAACCACGCCGGTCACGTGCTGGCCGTTCTCGAGGCTGCTGAACAGCTCGTCGCGCTTCTCGCGACGCTCCTCGTAGAGGGCGACCTTCTCCGACAGGATGAGACGATTCGCCTTGCGATTGACCTCGAGGATCTTCAGCCGAAGCGTGCGACCCACGAACGGCTGCAGCTTCTCGGCGATCTCCTGGGCCGCGTCACGTGGCTGCTCGTCGCGCGGCCGGCGCGGGAAGTCGACGATCTGGCTGATCGGTACGAAGCCCCGGACGCCGAGGTCCACGATCAGGCCACCCTTGTTGTGGTCGATGACGCGCGCCTCGACGATCTCGCCGGCGTCGAACCGCTCCTGCATGCCGCGCCACTTGCGCTCCAGGCCGGCGCGGCGCAGCGACAGGACGGCGTGGCCCTCCGGAGACTCGGGCTGCAGGACGTAGACGAGGACCTCGCTGCCGACCTCGATCTCCGGACGCGCCTCGTCGCCATCTCGCGGGCCGCGGCGGTTCATGAGCTCGCGGTTGCTGACGACGCCCTCGCTCTTGCCACCGAAGTCGACCAGGATCTCGTCGGGGTCGATGCGGACGATGGTGCCCTCGACCACATCGCCGTGCTTGAGGCTCTTGACCTCGTTGGCGGGGTTGTCGAACAGCTCCGCCATCGTCATCGGCTCACGCTCCGGCTCGACGAAGCCAGGCGCGACTGGCGCGGGCTCCGACGCCGGCTCCTCTACTGCGGCGGCAGGCGCTTCGGGCGATTCGACGAGCGCGACGATGGGCTCCGGCTCGGGCGATGCCGGCCCTGGCTCCGGCGCTGGCTCGGCGACGGCGGTGAGCGCCATCTCCGGCGCCGCCTCATCGGCCGGGTCGGCATCGGGGACGGCGGTCGCGTCGGTCGCGTCGGCCGCCTCGCTGGCAACATCCATCACCGGCTGGGGGGTGGAAGCCTCGGCGGCGGAAGCCTCGGGGGCTTCGACTGCGGCGCCGTCCACCTCTGGACTGGCCGGGTTCGTGTCGTCGGTCAAGTTCGTCAATACGCTCCTGTCGGTCAATGTCCCCGATAACGAACGACGCCCTCACATCGAGGGCGTCCATCACCGTCATTCGCTGCCAGGTGCTGCCTGCGGTCTTCTCTCGACGACTCGGTGCTCCTTTTGCGCTGACCGATTGATGAACGCGCGCAATGCGCTGGTATGGGGTTGTCCGCGATGAGGCCGCGACAGCATACCATACCCTCCAAGGAGGACCCCGCCACGTGCCCGAGCTGCCCGACCTCACGATCGTGGCCGAGGAATTGGCCCGGCGCGTCGCGGGTCGCCGGATCGTTCGGGCCACTGCGCCCACGCCGATCCTGGTCCGCGCCACGCCCGACGAGCTCGACCGGCTGGCCGGCGTCACCCTGGGCAGCGCTGCCCGGCGCGGCAAGTTCATGCTGCTGCCGCTCGACCGCAACGGGAGCACCGAGCGTACGCTGGCCGCCAATCCGATGCTGGCGGGCCGCTTCTGGATCACCGACCGGACCGAGCGAGTTCGCGCCCGGACCGGACTGCGACTCGAGCTCGATGACGGCCGCGACCTGCGCTACGTGGACCGCGAGATGCTGGGCAAGTTGTACCTGGTCGCACCCGGGTCCCTTGACGAGGTGCCCGGCTGGGCGGACATGGGCCCCGACGCCGATGATCCCGACCTGTCGCTGGAGGTCTTCCGCACCCGAATCCGCCGGCACCCCGGCGAGCTCAAGCCGCTGCTGCGCAACCCGCGCTTCGTCGCCGGCATCGGCAACGCCTACAGCGACGAGATCCTGTGGGAGGCTCGCCTGTCGCCGCGGCGCCGTCGCAGCACCCTGACCGACGACGAGGTCGAGCGACTGTACGTGGCCATGCGCACCGTCCTGGCCGACGCCATCGACCGGCTGCGGGCACTGGTGCCGCCCGACATCCAGACCCAGCACCGGGAGTTCCTCAGGGTCCATCTGCGCGGTGGCGAGCCTTGCCCGCGCTGCGGGCGCGAGTTGCGCCAGATCGGCGGGCGAGAGGCCACGACCTTCTGTCGGAGTTGCCAGCCGCCGCTGTGACCCGACGAGTCCGCCGGCCGGACCGCTCAGGGAATGATCAGCACCTGGCCGACGGAGATCTCGTCCGGATCGTCGATGTTGTTGGCCGCCTGAAGCGCCGCCACCGTCGTGCCGAATCGCTGAGCGATGAGCGCCAGCGTATCTCCGGCGACGACCGTGTACGTGCGCGGCGCGGGCGTCGGAGCAGCCGTCGCGGGCTCGGGCGTGGGCCTGGAGGTGGGGGTGGGCCTCGGGGATGCGGTCGGCCCGGTGGTGGGAGTCGCCGAGGGCGTCGGGTGGAGCGTCATGGTGGCGCGCGGTGTCGGGGACAACCTCGCGGTTGGCGAACTCGTGGCGATTGCGGCCGATGGCGACGGCTGCGGCGTGGCGCCACGCCCACCGAATGCGCCGGCCACCAACCCGGCACCGCCCAAGGCACCCAGCAGGCCGATCGCCCCGACTCCGATGGCGAGAGCGCGCCGCGGGCGACGACCTCGTCCGGCCAGCCCGCGCCAGGCCGGCTGCGGTGTCAGCAGCAGGCGGGTCGAGGTGAAACCGTCACCAGCGGCCTGGCGTGCCGGCGTGTCCACCCCGTCGCGCGCCCGGCGAGCGAGGAAGCGTTCGCATCTGGCATGTTCAACGGTCAGGCACAGGCGCGCCTGAGTCGATCGATCAACCTCGCTTGGACTGTCGGTGGCCTGGCAGCGGTGCGCCGGCTCGACCCCATCCACCGCGGCATGGGGGTCGCCTGCCAGGCGGAGGAACGGGCAGACGCGATCCACGCGGTCGAGGATACCGAGGCTGCGACATCGGCGTCCGCCGATCGGGAGACATCCGTCGGTCCGAAGGAAATGAAATATCCCGGCGACGACCTATTTTCCCAGGGAGTTGCCCCCCGAGTATCTTCGGCGCTGGAGAGCTTAACTTCCGTGTTCGGGAAGGGAACGGGTGGATCCTCTCCGCTAGCGTCACCGGGATAGATCTTCAATTACCGACCCTCGCCTCGTCGCGAGGCGGGTCGAAGGGTGGAAGCGATCGATCATTCGAGGCGGCGGCCACGTTGGCCGTCGATTCGGACGCGATCCAGCAACGTGCTAGTCGCGTGAACTAGGTCAAGCCCTCGACCATTAGTGCCTGCTTCGCTGAACGCATTGCTGCGGCTTACACGTGCGGCCTATCAAACAGCTAGTCTCGCTGCGGTCTTACCTGGTTAACCCAGTGGGGAACCTCATCTTGAGGCGAGCTTCGCACTTAGATGCTTTCAGTGCTTATCCCAACCGAACATACCTACCCAGCAATGCCATTGGCATGACACCTGGTACAACATTGGTTCGTCCACTCCGGTCCTCTCGTACTAGGAGCAGCTCCTCTCAAGTTCCCTGCGCCCACGGCGGATAGAGACC
>JADLBB010000223.1 GCA_020848055.1 Chloroflexota bacterium
AAGGCGGCCCCTCCGACATCACGATCAGCTTCATGACGCCGGAGCAACTCGGCTTCGACATGGCGCGGTTCCGCGCACCCAACGTCGGCACGGTGGTCGGCGGGCAGATCTGGCAGAAGCTGGCCGGCGCCCCCGCCGACGTGCCCTCCAAGCCACTGGTCATGGTGCATTTCGTGCGCGAGATCCCTGGCGGCGTGGAGTACCGCACGCGCTTCTGGATGGGCTATGCATTCGTCGACGGCCGTCCCCGGTGCATGCTCCCGCATGGCGTCCGCGCACCGGCCGAGGCACCCAAGGGTGCCCTGCGCCACAACATCGAGGAGTATTCGAACCTCCGCGTACTGCTGCCGAAGCTGTATAAGGAATACGGCGGCCGCTACGCCTGACGTCGGTAACCACAGCTCACGCCGGATTGATATCGTGCCAACAGGTCATCGAACTCCCGTAGCGCAGGTCCTGGCCTGCTTCCTGGTCTCGATGTGCGAGGGCTTCGATCTCGCCGCGATGGGGCTGGCCGGGCCATCGATGATCCACGGGCTCGGGCTGAGCCGCTCCACCTTTGGACTGGCCGTCTCGCTGATGATGGCCGGGTTTGCCCTCAGCGCGACCATCGGTGGCGTGCTGGGAGACCGCGTGGGCCGGCGGCGCGTGGTGATCGCCGGACTGGGGACGATCGCCGTGTTCTCGGCATTGACCATCGGCGTGCGGCAGATCGACGGCCTGCTGGCCGTGCGGTTCCTGACCGGCGCGGGCATCGGCCTCGTCTATCCGAACCTGATGGCCATTGCGGCCGACATCAGCATCGCCGGGAATCGCTCGCGCATCATCTCGCTGGTGAACTGCGGCGGAAGCGTTGGCGGACTCATCGGCGCCGCGCTGCTGGCCGTGATGGGCGCGCGCCTGCACTGGCAATACATGTTCGTGGGTGGCGCCCTGTCGGCCCTGGCGGTACTGCCGATCGCCTATCGCGTGCTCCCGCGGTCGACCAATATGGAGAAGACCCCGGCCAGGCAGGCGACGCCGCTCCAGGTACTACTCGGCGGTGGTCGCCGCGGGACGACGATTGCACTCTGGATCGCGTGCTTCTGCACGTCCTTCATCTTCTACATGCTGTCCGGCTGGGCACCGACGCTGCTCTCCGACCGGGGCCTGAGCCCGGGCCAGGTCGGCGCGGCAACGAGCGCCTTGTCGGCGGCCGCGATCGTCGGCGTACTGATCCTGGCGACGTTGCTGGACCTGCGCCGGTACCGGCTCTCCTTCCTGCTGGCCTACGCCGGCATGATCGCGGCCTTCGTGACGTTCGCACTGTCCGGGGGCGTCGCCGGCGCCTTCGCGAGCATGGCGATGGTGGGGCTGACCGTCATGGGAGGCCTGCTCCTGCTCTTCGCACTGACGCCCGCGTTGTACCCTGAACACGGGAAGTCGACTGGCCTCGGCGCAGCGGTGGCGACCGGTCGCATCGGCGCGATCCTGTCACCCTGGGTGCTTGGTCGGTTGCTCGACAGCGGCCTCGGACAGCGCGAGCTGTTCCTGGGCCTGCTCATTCCCGTCGTCATCGCGGGCCTGGCCGCCCAGGCCGTCGCTGCAAGGGCCAACGCCGCGGAAACACGTTAAGACCTGGAGCGCGTAACGAATGGCGATCGATCGCCTGCCTGAACTCCTCGGCCTCCCGTACTACAACGAACCCGCGACCTACCTGGTTTTCGGGAATACGACGCGGGCGTGGGAGTTCAAGGGCTGGAAGCCGGAGAGCATGTCCTGGAAGACGGGCTGCTACATCCACGCCGGGCTGTCCGACATCCAGATGAATTTCACGGGCCCCGACGTCATCCGCTTCTTCGAATCGATCGCCGTCAACAACTTCCAGACGTTCTCCATTGGCTCGATGAAGCATGCCGTCTTCTGCCTCGAGAACGGGCTCATCGCCTGCCACAACATCCTGCAGCGCAACTCGGAGCATGAGCTGCGCATGTTTGCCGCACCGCCTTGGCCCGTGCACCAGGCCATGCGCGGCAAGTTTCGTGTCGAAGTGCAGTTCCCGCGCTGCTACCTGTTCCAGGTCGCGGGCCCGACATCCCTTCGCACACTCGAGCGGGCGACGGACGAGAGCCTCTGTGACATCGGGTTCCTGCGGTTCCGCAATGCCAGGATCGCGGGCGTGAGCGTGGAAATCGGGCGGATTGGCATGTCTGGTAACCTTGCCTACGAAGTCCGCGGGCCGCTCGAAGACGGGCCCAAGGTCTACGATGCCATCTTCCACGCCGGCCATGACCTTGGCATCGAGCGACTTGGCTGGCGGACGTACATGGTGAACCACGTTGAAGGTGGTTTCCCCCAGCTCGGCTGGACATTCGCCCCGGCGATGCTCGAGGACAAGGACTTCGCCCGGGCATTCAGCGAAAGACTTCCGCCGCTGCAGGTGACCGGCAGCGTCGATCCCTCCGACCTGCGCGCCCGGTACCGGACCATCAGTGAGGTCGGCTGGCAGGGCCTCGTCCGACTGAACCATGATTTTGTCGGCCGCCAGGCCGTCGAGGCCGAGCTCGCCAACCCGCGACGCACGGTCGTGACGCTGCGGTGGAATGTGGACGACGTGGTCGACGTTTTTCGCTCGCTGTTCGAGAAGGGTGAGGAATACCGGACGATGGATCTGCCGACTACGCCGACATGGAAAGACGGCTTGATCTTCCATGCCGACCACGTACAGCACGGCGGCAGGACCGTCGGCTACTCGGGCGGAACGATCTACAGCTACCACTTTCGCGAGATGCTCTCGATGGCCTGCCTGGATATCGAGCTTGCGACGGTTGGCACCGAGGTGACGGTCCTGTGGGGCAATTTCGGCGGCCGCATCAAGCACGTCCGGGCAGTCGTCGAACGGTTCCCCTACCTGACCGAAGAGCGCAATGATCAGGTGGACACCACCCGTGATCGTTCGAGCTGACGCCGGCTAGGTAGGTGCGATCGACGTCTGGCGCCGCGCGAACGCCCAGCGGATCAGCAAGTGCGCCGCGCCAGCGGTCAGCAGGTAGCCGCAGGCAATACCACGGCCGTCGCCGCGCTCGAGCAGTCCGGCCAGCGCGCCCACACCCGCGGCGGTCGCGAGCTGCGTCGTGCCGAGGATCGCACTGGCCGAACCGGCTATCGTCGGATGCAGGTCGAGCGTGCTGACAGCGGCCGGCGTGAGCCACAGCCCGATACAGCACGCCATCGTGAAGCACAACACGACGAACCCGGCGAGCGGCGCGCCCCCGAGCAGGATCCACGACAGCAGGGACGCGCCGGCAAGCGTCGCGACGCCCGTCGCGAGCGCCAGTAGCCGCTCGGCTCCCAGCCGCCGCAACATGGACGGCGCGAACTGCGTGCTTACGATCAGGGCGGCGCCGTTCAATCCCAGCAACGCGCTGAACGACCCCGGAGCGAGCCCATAGTGTCCGGCAAGGACGAGCGGTGCTACCGTGAGGAACAGCAGGTTGCTGGACGTCGCGCCGGAGGTCGCGCAGGCCAGCTTCACGAAGCGGCCGTCGCGAAGCAGCCGCGCGAGGTCCGTGCGCCATCCAGCGGCACGTGCGGCCGCCCGGCGCTCAGGCGGCAGTGACTCGGGCAACCCCACCGCCACCAGCACGGCGGTGAGCGCCGTCAGCAGCGCGATGACGACGAACAGACCGCGCCAGCCAACACGCTGCAGCAGCACGCTGCCGATCAGCGGTGCAAAGATCGGCGAGACGCCCATCACCAGGATCATCGTCGCCATCAGGCGCGCGGCTCTGGCGCCACTGTGCAGGTCGCGGATGATCGAGCGCGCGATGATCATGCCACCGCAGGCACCCAGGCCCTGCAGGAAGCGCAGCGCGATCAGGGCCTGGATGTTGGGCGCCAGTGCGCAGCCGATCGATGCCAGGAAGAACAGCGCCAAACCCACGAACAGCGGCGCGCGCCGGCCATGGCGGTCGGATAGCGCGCCGTAGGGCAAGTGACTCACCGCCAGCGCCAGGACGAAGCTCACCATGCTCAGCTGCACCGTGGCCGGTGACGTATGGAATTCGGCAGCAAGCGCCGGGAATGCTGGCAGATACAGGTCAATGGCCAGCAGCCCAAGGCCCGAGAGCAAACCGAGCAGCAATCCAGGCATCACCTACGCCACCGTCGGCACGCGCCGCGCGTGCTCGGCCAGTCGCGCGTAGAGATCCTCGAAGGTGAGCCGGGTGTCGATGCGGTCGTAGACGCGGATCGGCCGGCCACCGCTTGACCTGCCGTACGAGCCCCGGCCGTCGATGGTCGGACGCGGCCGCAGGACGTAATGGCTGGAAGCGGCGTCGGGCTGGATTGGCGTCTGCAGTGCCGTCAACGTCACCAGCGGGCTGTCACCCAGGACATAGGTGTCGCCGACGCTGATTCCACGATCCTCCGGCATCGAGGCCACGAGTTGCCGGACGCGTTCGACGTTGCCGAGCAGGTACTCGCCGGCCGGGCCCGCAGGGCGCAGGCGCGCGACCAGCTCCGCATGGCCGACGATCATCTGCCGGTAGGTACTGCGCGGCACCTGCCAGATGTCGATGTCCGAGCGATTGAAGACCACCTGTGCGGCGCGTTGGTCGATCGTGAGATTGTATTCGGCCTCCGCGGGGCCCGGCGGCGGCGGCGTCCCCGGGTACTCGGGCCCGCCGATCCAGACGAGCGTCATCCGGCGCCCGATGCGCGGCTCGTTGAGCCAGGCCGTGGCGAGATCGGTGAGTCCGGCGCCGGCGGTGTAATAGAGCGGCGAGCGCGTATCGGTGCGCAGTGCTTCCTGGATGATCGCCTGCGCCGCGGGTGTCATGGCAGGGCGCAATGCGTCGTCGATCGCATGCTCAGCGCCGGCCAGGACGGGAACACGCCCGGCCATCCCGAGCACGGTGAGCAACTCGTTGGCCTTGGCCGCCGCCCGGGCCGCCTGGTCGGGCTCCGCGGACCACGCCTCGTGCTCGTGCAGGTGCGAGCCGACGACCAGGCGGACGTCGACGGTCGGGCACAGCAGGTGGTGCGCCAGCTGGAACAGGCCGTCCGGGTCCCCCGCATAATCATTGTCGGCGATCACGCGCATGCCTGGCGTGCCCGCAAATGCCCTGCCCCGAACGCCGCCCACCGCCACGGCGCCCAGCGTGTACCCCAGTGCGCGCATGAAGGCGCGGCGACCCGGCATCATCGTTCCACTCCCGTCGGCGGCGAATTGCCTTCGCTTTTAGCGCAATTCACCGGTGTTTCCAATGCCTGCGGGCCACGGGGTCCCGATATACTCCGCGGCGCCGGGGCGGCGATCACGAAAGCCAGGCGGAACCACCATGATCCTGAAGTCCACCGCGGCGACACTCCTGGCGTTGGCCAGCGTGCTGGCCACGACGCCGGTTTCCGCCATGGAACCGCTGGGCTCGGACTGATGCTGCTCCGGGGCTGTGCGCTCCAGATGCGCCAGAATCTTCGCGATAACCTCCGGCTCCTCGATGCTGGCAATCACCTTGAGCTTCCCGCCGCAGCGTGCACAGGCCTTAATCTC
>JADLBB010000224.1 GCA_020848055.1 Chloroflexota bacterium
AGGCGACCTCGACCGTGTCGAGCGAGAGCACGCCGAAGGGGCGACCGTCAAGGTGGACCGTTCGCTCCAGGCGTAGTTGATGCAGGCGAATTCGCTCGGTCAGCGGGCCGCCGCCGGTCAGTCTGAGGAGCACGTCGCGGGCATCGCTCGGCGGCCAGGTCGAAGCGTCGAGCGAGGCGTTGGCCGGACCCTCGAGTTCGGGACGGCGGTGCATCCCATCGGCATCGACACCCCCGGCCGGGCCCTTCAGCGACACGTACGGCCCGGATCCACGGTCTCGCAGGCGGCACGCCCAGCGGGCGCCGGCAAGCCGGCCATCGGCGGTGTCGAGGTAGAGGTCGAGTTCGTCGACCGTCTGCACCGGTCCCAGGGACGCCTCGGCAAGCCCGGGAACCGCGGCCAGGACATCGAGGGGCTCGGGCCCGGTCGCGATGAGCTTCGCCTCGACCTCAGTCGCCATACCGTTCGGCCGCCCGCCGCACCGAGGCGGCGATGGCGTCGCGCAACTCCGGGGGCTCAAGCACCTCCACGCCGCCGCCCCACGACAGGATCCATGGCTGGATCTCCACGATGCCGGCCACGCTGACCGCCATCTCCAGCCCGCCGGCGGGGAGCTCGGTGATGACCTGCGAACGGTGCCAGACCGCCTCGCGCACGCGATGCGCGATCGATGCGTCGAAGCGCAGCCGGATGTCCACGGTCGGCGTGCCCTCGGACGACCAGATGGCCCACGAGTTGGCGAGCCAGGCATCGGGGTCGAAGTCTTCGGGGATCTCGTACGAATCGGTCGTCAGCGTGGCCGATCGGATGCGCTCGACCTTGTACGTGCGCATGGCGCCGGCCCCTTCGTCAAGGCCGATGAGGTACACGCTGCGCAGGGCCGCATCGGGCTCCAGGAAATACGGGTGGACCCTGGTGTGCTTCAGGGCGGCCCCCGGCGCGTCGTAGTCGATCTCGACCACCCGGCCCTCGGCCCAGCCGCGGGCCACCGCCGAGAATGAACGGCTGAACGGCTCGTCGGGGTCGCTGGCGCCGACGGTCAGCATGGTCGCCGCCACGTGGCGGGCGATCGGCTGAGGGAGCGCATCGGACAGCTTGGTGAAGGCGGACACGACCGCGGCGTCGTATTGGTCCGCCCAACGCGCGATCAGGCGCGAGGCCAGGAACAGGACGATCGCCTCCGGCACGGTCAGGTGCAGCGGCGGCAGGAAGAACTTGCGATCGATGCCGTACCGCCCCCGCCCGGCCTGGAACACCGGCACGCCGAGTTCGTCGTCGAGGGCGTTGATGTCGCGGTACACGGTGCGGGTCGTCATGCCGGTCAGCCTGGCTATGTCACTCACCGCCACGCCCTGCTCGCCGGAGCCGCGCGAGTAGAGGATCGACACCACGCTGAGCAGGCGCGCCAGGCGATCCCGCTTGCGACCGATGCGGTCGTCGGCATCGTCCTCCCAGCGCGACCAGTCGTCGTTGGTGGTCATGGTCGCGCCCCGATCGCCACCGGCCTGGATGGATCCGACGACCAGTGGCTCCACGAGCCCTCGTACAGGCGTCCGGACGGCAGTCCCGCCAGCTCGAGGGCCAGCAGGTCGTGCGTCGCCGTCAGCGACGAGCCGCAGTACGCGACGACCGGGCGGCGGTCGGCTCCAAGGCCGGCGTAGCGGTCGCGCAGCCGATCGGCGGGCAGGAATCGCCCATCCGGGCCCAGGTTGCCGGCGTGCGGGGCGTGGACGGCGCCTGGGATGTGGCCGGCGCGAGGGTCCACCGGCTCCGCCTCGCCGCGGTAGCGCTCGCCGGCTCGGGCGTCGATCAACAGCGTGTCGCCGCCGAGCAACGCGACCACCGCGTCCGTCCCGACCAGGTCGTCGCGCGTCGACCCCGGCGCCCAGGTGGCGGCGGGATAGGCCGGAACTGCGGTCTCGAGCGCGAAGCCCGCCTCGGTCCACGCGGTGATGCCGCCGTCGAGCACCGCGCACGCGCCGTCGTGGCCGTAATGGCGGTACAGCCACCACAGCCGGCTGGCGATGCTGCCACCGGCGTCGTCGTAGGCCACGACCAGGTGCTCGTCACCGATGCCCCGCTCGCCGAGCGCGCGTGCCAGCCGTTCTGGACGCGGCACCGGGTGGCGGCCCGGACCCTCGCCGGGCGATGCCAGCTCGGTCTCGGTATTGATGAAGATCGCGCCGGGCAGGTGCCCGGCGGCGTACAGCTCGGCGCCCGGCGGCCCGGCCAGCGACCAGCGCACGTCGACGACGCGCAGGCTCGGATCGGCAAGGCGGGCGCGCAGCCATCCGGCATCAACCACCGGGCCGGGCAGGGTCTCCATCGGCTCCGATGATAGCCCCGCGCTCACCCGCCTAGGGCGTCAGGAACAGGAAGGCGATGGCGACGATGGCGTACACGCTGACCAGCTGCAGGCCCTCGACCCAGTTCGACCTGCCGTCGATCGCGATGTACGCCGCGATCATCACGCTCAGGCCCACGGCCACTACCTCCAGCGGCGTGAACACCAGGTGCAGCGGATGGCCCACCGCCAGCCCGAAGA
>JADLBB010000225.1 GCA_020848055.1 Chloroflexota bacterium
GCGCCGACGTCAACCTGGCGGTCAGCATCAGCGTCTTCGAGCAGTTCTTCGGTGATCCGCGCTACCGGCCACATCCGTTGCAGCGCGCCCTGGTCGAGGCCGAGCGCCTGGGCCGCAAGACCGATGGTGGCTGCTACGACTACGACGCCGATGGCGCCCGAGGCGCACCCTGGTCGGGCCTGGCACGACGGGCCGCCGGCCCCCGAGCGGTCATCCTCGATGCCACGCACATCGAGGCGCGGATCCTGGCCACGCTCGTCAACGAGGCCGCCTCGGCCGTCGCCGATGGCGTGGCCACGCCGGACGCGATCGATACGGCCATGCGCCTCGGCACGAACTGGCCCGATGGCCCGCTCGCCTGGGGCGAGCGCATCGGCCTGGCGTCGGTCGTCCATTCGCTCGACGCGCTCCACGCCAACGTGCCCGACGGGCGCTACAGGGTCAGCCCGCTGCTGCGGTCACTCGCCGCGGGCGGCGGCTCCTTCTTCGATTCCGGTCGATAGTGGCTTCCGATCCCTGGGGTCCCTTCCGCGCGGTCGTCTTCGACATGGACGGCCTGCTGCTCGAGACCGAGGGGCTGTGGTTGGCGGCCGAGACCGAGATGTTCCGCCACCACGGCGCCGAGTTCACCCGCGAGGACCAGTTGGCGGTCATCGGAACCAGCGCCGAGGTCAGCGCGCGACACTTCGCCATGCGCCTCGGATGGCCGGTGGAGCGCGGGCACGAGGCTGCGGCCGAGAGCCTGGCGATCATGCACGGCCTGGTCAGGCAGGGTGTCGCCACGCGTCCCGGCGCCGTGGAACTGATCACCGCGTTGCGGATGGCCGGCATGCGCCTTGGCCTGGCGTCCAACTCCCCGCGCTTCCTGGTGGACGACGCCCTCGCCGGTGCCGGCCTGTCCGATGCCTTCGACGCGACGGTCAGCTCGGACGATGTCGATCACCCCAAGCCCGCCCCCGACGTCTATCTCGAGGCCTGCCGCAGGCTTGGCGTCCAACCCGCTCATGCGCTGGCGCTGGAGGACTCTTGGTCCGGCGTCGCAGCCGCCAGGGCCGCCGGACTGACCTGCTACGTCGTTCCGCAGCTGCCGGAGACCGATGTCTCGGCCGCCGACCGCGTGCTGGGCTCGCTGTGGGACCTCCTGGTCGACGCGCCGGCCCGATAGATCGGTATGCTTGTCGCATGTGTCGCAGCATCAAGACCCTGCGGACCGGCCCGGTGCCGGCCAGCGACGAGGAGATCACCGCCGCCGCGCTCCAGTTCGTGCGCAAGGTGAGCGGCTACCGCAAGCCATCGGCGGCCAACGAGGAGGCGTTCGACCACGCCGTGAACGAGGTCGCGGCCGCGACGAAGGCGCTGCTGGAGGCCGTCGCGCTGACCCATCCGCAGGCCCGCCGGGCCTCGTAGGCCCCCGAAGGAGCACGGACCGATGACCCTGATGGCCACCGTCACCGGCATGGCGCGCTGGTGGTGGGCCTACATCCTGCGCGGCATCGTGGCCCTCGCCTTCGGCGTGCTGGCCCTGCTGTCGCCGATGTGGGGCCTGGCGGTGCTGGTCCTGCTGTTCGGGTTCTACGCGCTGATCGAGGGCGCGGCATCGGTCATGACCGGCTTCCGCTCGCGCAACACCCACCGCAACTGGTGGCTCGAGTTGCTCGAGGGCGTGGCCAGCATCGGTGCCGGCGTCATCGCGCTGCTGTTCCCGGGCTTCGCGCTCGGCATCCTGGTGCTGCTCATCGGCGCCTGGGCGATCATCATCGGCGTCTTCCAGGTCTACATGGCCGTCCGGCTGCGCGACGAGATCGAGGGCGAGCTGTGGCTCGGCCTGGCGGGTGTGGCCGCCGTCCTGTTCGGGATCGCGACGCTCCTGTTCCCGGCCGGCAGCGCCCTGAGCCTGGTGTGGCTGATCGCCGCCTTTGCCATTGCCTTCGGCGTCCTGCTCATCATCCTGGGCTGGCGCCTGCGGCGCATCAACGACCTCGCCAGGCGCGACGCGGAGACCGATTACTCGCGGGCTTCCTAGCCGCCGCCCTGGCGACTCTCCGCGAAATTGAGTTCGCGGTCGTCATCGATGAACTCGGAGAATCTGCCTTGTCCGAGCCGGCCCGAACGGGGTCTGCGGAGCGCTTGGAATGCCCGTAGAGGGAGACTGAGAGGGTCGAGTCCCGGGCGTTGATCGGCTATGCGAGCGCCAGCAGTCCGGCAGTCGCCACCGTCAACGCACCTTCGGTGTGCCGCGGGGCCCGAAGATCCCGAGCAGTACGCCAACGACCCCGGCCGTCGCCGCACCTGCCGCGAGACTCCATCCCGCGCCGCACGGTACGGTGTAACCGAAGACCGAGTAGCACTCTGGAGGCCGGGTATCGACCCCGCTCGCCGGGAAGAGGAGCACGAGCACGACGATGCCCGCGAGGATGGCCACGGCGACCTTCGCCGCGGTCACCCCTTGACGCTTCGGATGTTTCATTGGGCCGATTCCCTCCAATGGCGAGGTCCCTTCGCAAGTAGCCCCCGCGACCGTGCGTCCAGCTAGGCTTTCCGTTCGCAAGCAATGCACCAGGGGGCTGAGCAGCCTCGGTGCTGCCGTTCGCCAGTGGTCGCCCTCGGGTGGTCCACCAAGGCACTCGCGTCACGTTCAATTGTTGGCTACGGTGACCCCGAGAGCGTCGTCGATCCGGTCGGCTCGAGAGAACAGGTCGCGGTCGAAAGGCCAGATTGGGTCATACCTCCAGCCCATGTGGAGTCCATAGGCAGTGAAGTTCCA